>RBKG01000021.1 GCA_003640335.1 Porphyromonas sp. | reverse complement strand
GAGTATCGTTTCTAGGCATTAATCTTTATAACTCTTGGACTTACGCAAGGCATTAATCATACTTTTGTACCTTATCGGTACCTGTGCTACTCTTCATGCACAGCCCAACAAAAGGCTGAAAGACTCCATCATCCAATTGGACGAGGTGTCTGTCGTACCTAACTACAGCCTTACGACTCCCACATATACGCAAGCATTAGTCAGTCAGCGTCGCATCGCAGGGAGTACATCTCTTGTTGAGATTAAGGCTGATAACCGACATCTATCTACAATAAAGGAAGCCTTGCATCTTCAGCCAGGAGTTATCATTCAGGATATGTTTGGAGGTAACGACCAGCCTAGACTTAATATACGTGGGTCGGGTATTCAGAGTAATCCTCAGCGTCGTGGCGTGTATTTACTTCAAGATGGAATCCCCGTAAATTTTGCTGATGGCTCTTATGCTATCGGAGTAATGGATGCCTCGACAGCTCAATATATCGAAGTATTCAAAGGAGCTAATGCTTTGCGATTTGGAGCGGGCACATTGGGAGGAGCATTAAACTTCGTAAGCCGTACCGCCCTAACAGATACAACGACGAGTGTCAAGCTAGAAGGTGGAGCTTATGGGCATTTAGGATTAACCCTCACCACTGGACATCGTTTGGGGGCATGGGATATATTTTTGTCCTCTAACTACAATAGACAAGATGGGTATCGCATCTATAATAAAAATCAGCGTTTAACAAACTCTCTTAACATTGGGTGGAAGCATAAAAGTATTGAGAACCGAACATTCCTCCATTTTACTCATCTTTTCTTTGAAATGCCTGGCCCTCTAACGCTTGACCAACTCCTAGCAGACCCCATGCAAGTAAGTACGGGCGTAAATCTTCCCTTTTCGATGGGACCCAATATTCTACGAGACAAACCATATCGTCAAGTTGATATGATACGTGCTGCTAACCAGACAGGAATCCATCTAAGCCGTAAAAGCAATTTATCAACCTCAATTTACTATCAGTACACCAACGATTGGTTCGCATTTCCTATCACAATCTCTACTCCACACTCATTAAATCATGACATTGGCATGACCTTATACTATAACTATGCGGATACTCATCTACGGGTGGCATCGGGTCTTTTAGGTTCTTGGGGGTGGATTAATCGTAGGACTCATATCAATAAAGACGGCAAAGCTTCATTCCTTTTCGCTCATGACAAACTACAAGCAGCCAATCTAACTGGATTCGTTGAGGCTGATTATGCAGTGTCCGAGCGCCTACATATGATTTTGGATATGCATGGAGTACTAAATGTTCGTAATAGTCGGGATGCTTTTGATGACCCTTCGTTACGACCATGGTATAGCCATATGTCAGGGAAATATCGTTATTTCTATTCTAAGAATAGTTCACAAAATCGCCATTATACTGCATTCAATCCTCGCATAGGGGTAGTTTTTAAAGTAGCAAAACATAAAGATATTCAACTGTTTGCTAATATCAGTCAAAGCTATGAGCCACCAACATTTGATGAACTAGTAGGGACTGAAGTTACATCAAACATCAATACAAGCCCAAAGAAACTTTTCTCAATTGAGCTAGAGAAACAAACCGCTACAACCTTTGAGATAGGGAGCAAAGGGCGTCTTCAACAATTCTCATGGAATATAGCTTATTATCATTCGTGGGTAAACAACGAGATACTTGAGGTAAAAGACTATGTGCGTGGACTTAAACGTACAGAGAACTATCCACACACACTTCACCAAGGTCTAGAGATTGGATTTCAAGCTAAGAGTAAACCGCATCTTTTAGGATTAAATATCGGGACTTTCACTCTGGGAGCAGCCTATAATTATAGCCTATTTGTATTCAAAGGAGGCAAATATGATGGGCATCTTCTTGCTGGAGTACCCAAGCATTATATCAACGGCTCGCTAGACTATCATCATTCATCTGGGCTCAATGCTTCAATCGCCTTAGAACTCAAGCCAGAGAGAACACCCATAGATCACACCAATACAATGTTTCAACCCGACTACCATATATGGAATGCACGCATAGGCTATCAGTTAGGTAAGTATTTTAATTTATATTGCGAAGTAAAGAATATCACAAACCTACACTATGCCTCAAGTTATATAGTGAGTGATGAGATTCACCAGCCGGCAATACCATTTCCCGACTTTACAGCCAACCAACTTTCGTTCTTTATCCCTGGCCCCGTCCGAAGTATCTATGCTGGCATAGCATGCCGTTGGTAAAAGAACAAACTGAAAACCATGAAATAAAGACATGGAAAGAAAAAGATATTATTTGCCCCCAAGGTCTCGATTACTGTTAAATACTCTACTATTGGGTTTAGTACTCGTAGTAGTCTCCTGCAAAAAGGAAGAACTTCTATCAAATGACCTTCACCACGGGCACACACTATTACCCAACAAGAAGGATTATACCGACAAAGACTTAGGTACTAGGGAGCTAGCTGAGACCCTTGAGGGTAATATTCAATCACGACTGTCTATGATATATTACGATGCCACACGACAAGAGCCGTTACTCTATTTTACCTCTGGTAAGCATCCAGTATCTTGTCATATCAACTCCAATGGCTCATTGCACATCAGCATCCATAAATTTCACACCAATTTTATGCCCTTGCATGTCAGTGTAGAAATGGATGTATTACTCTCAGAGGGTAAGGGCGATACTATCCTCTTGCGAGGATACGATGGGATTGTACGAACTTCGGATGAAGGAAAACAAATCGGATTAGAATTACCCGAAAGCGATGATGCCGAACTCGATGGGTACTATCTCCGCTCCAAAAAAGAAGTTTCAGCCTTAATCGACCTTATGCTACCAATAGCAATGAAGATGAAGTGGCAAGGGATAAAACAATAAAGTTATTACTACTCCTCATAATCACAACGAACATATTTAATATATATAATTATGAACACAAGAAGAATACAACATTTCGCAAGTATCGTGATGCTCCTTGCATGGGTGCTATTCATGCCATCAGCATGTAGTAAGCATGATGAAAGTGTAGATATTTCACATGCAGTATCGGTTGCAACAGGAACCTACAGGGCAACCATCACGCCCACAATGGGAACTCAGAAGATGGCTCAAGGTATACATCCAGTAAAACTAGAAGCAGTCAATGATACCCAGATACGAATTCATTTTGAAGATTTCAATGCTCCTATGATGGAAGATAATGGGCAATTAAGCACAACGAAGTTTATGCCTTTTATGGTTTCAGTAGACTTCCTCATGGAGGTAAAGACTAATAGACCTACAGAAATAACTTTTAAATCTATAAAAGGGACTTTTGTCGCTAAACCTAAAAATGGGAAACAAGTAAGCGAAAGTGAGATTCCTGAAGGTATCCTTCCGCCAAATATGAAAGGCTTCAGCACTGATAAGGCTGAGGCTGAAGGAAGCATTAAGGACGGAAAATTAAGACTCAACGTTTCCCCTAAAATTCTCCCAGTTACTATCATCATAGAGGGTATTCGTGAATAATTACACCAGCATTGTATAAAGGTTTCGTCCGAGAATATCCCATGTATACTGTACTCTATAGTAATAGGATAATCTTGTTATTAGCTCGTACAACCTAGTTCAAATAAGATAAAAACAGATATTTAACAACAAAATTCAATAAGTTATGGACTTACATAGACTCCTTAAGAAAATGAATATAAAAGTATTGAGTATAAACATATTACTCTTGAGTTGTTCTCTCCTCGCCTGCACAAAGGTTGAGTTAGATGAGAAGGAAAAAGCTTTAGTCGCTAAACAGGAATTAGCTGACCATTTTGACAAACTATTCTATGAAGGTTTTGAGAACCCTGATGAAACGGAAAAGAATCTAAGAGAGTTTGAGTTAAATAAATTAATTACAAATGATAAAAACTTATTAGCCGACCAAGATATTCGCGTCAATAAGTCTATGATTGAGATGACAATCCGACTAAGACGAATACAGGACAACCTAGAAAATGAGTTCAAACAGGGAAACATCTTCGATATGTATACCCGCAAGCACATGACAATGCTCAATTGTAGAAGTGTGCTTCAAGAGCTACCTTATAGAGCTAGGACCGGGAAGAAGTATGAATATCTGATAGGCAAAGTTAATGAGATAGAAAAG
>RBKG01000235.1 GCA_003640335.1 Porphyromonas sp. | reverse complement strand
ATAGGAGAGAATTTGTGAGTAGTCATATAATGATATATCCACAATGCAAATATAGAAACTAATATTAAGTACGCAAAAAGTAATCTAGAATTTTATTTATTACGATGTGATTGGGTGCAGTAAAATAAATAAATTTATGCTTGGTCGAATTAATTATTGAGATATGCCTATCTATTGATGTGTATCAGGGTTTCCGCTTCAAACTCTCAGAAGTTTCCAGAGAGTATTAATATTCGGTGCGACTTTTTCTTTACCCAAAGTTTATTTCCCTTACTGGACTGCAATAATTAAGACCAATTTTTTAATGAGATGATTGCGCAATGGTCTCCTAAGAGGATTTCATCAAGAGCTATTATTCCTTTATTACGACGGAAAATTTTAATATTCTCCAATACATTCAGCAAACTATACATAACAGCGAAGAGAAGATTAGCAATTTATTTATAATTGAAATCTGATACTAAAGAGATACTCGGCCTTCCTCATCGGATATTGGGCAATCTGTATCTCTCGATCCGATTGACGATGAATGCCTAGGCTACGCTTATTTAGAAGATTGCTCCCTTCAATGGTGGCTTCACAGGACTTCGAGAGCTTGTAGGAGAGTTTGATGCCTGTGAGCCAAACGTTATACTTACTCTGCAATAGATGATAGTTCGTATTGTAGAGATTCAAGCTGAGTCTAAACCGAGTACTAAATCCAACCGAAGTATTAAAAGTCTGATGTAATCGGTCTAATTCTGAGCTAAGCGCTCCGAAGTTGTAGGAGGTGTGCCCGTACTCAAGGTTGTAGTTCGCACTAAAGTATTTGCTCGGCGTCCATTGCAGTACCCCTCCGAGTGTATAACCTTGTGTGTCTTGCTGTTGTACACTGCCTTCTATATCCATATAATTTTGACGATAACTGTAAGTCGCCCTCAAACGTGTTTGTAGCCGAAGCCTCTTAATATGCCAGTTTGCCGAGCCTCCCAATTGCTGAGCGTGATTGTTGTGAGAGAAAGCATAATAATTTGTAGCAACTAATCCTCCAAGATATTCTAGTCGTGCAATCTCTCGCTGATGTTCATATTCGCCATTATACCAGAATACATAGAAATGCCCCTGTCTAGGGTAGCGTATGCTGAGCAAGAGTGTACTGTTCCCTGCATAGTTACTTAAGCCACGCCCACTCCCTTGTCGCAAATAATGCCGACTAGATAATATATATCCACGAGCTTCTTGGAGTATATCCTGTTCATTGGTACGTGTATTGAGTTCTAGGCTTAGGCTATAGCGGGGATTGAACTCATATTTAGCACTCAAGCTCGGCAGCACATTTAGGCGATGATAGTTTTTCCCCGCGACACGTACTATTCGCCCCACAAGGGGTATCCTAGTACTTAGGTCGAGTCGGGTGATACCCTTATACTTGAGTTCTAGTCCTGTGCTAAGTTGCCCCTCGTACTGACAAATGTCGTTGACCCCTACGCTGGGTAGCTGCACAGACCCATCTAGCTCATGAAGCGACAGCTCGGTAGCAAGTTTATGAGCCGTTCCCTCTGCAGAGGCGAAGTATTGTAGGCTGAGCTTATCATAGTCAATACTTCGGGTCAAACTAAGTGACGTACCTAATTTCTGATAGTGTGCATGCTGCCTCGCAGACACTTGCCCGATAGCTGTAGGTACATTAAGCCTCTCGAAAATCAAGTCATCTAGATTCGTAAGCGAGAGGTCTTGAGTGCTTTTTGATAAACCTGCACTCCAGTTAAATTCATAACGTCCACGTCCACTAGACCTCAACCAAGTAAGTCTATTGCTGAGTATGAGACGAGGCACAGAGAGAGCTATTGGTACTACCTCTCCTTCCTGAGTACTCTCTCCTGTAAGGCTCTCACGTTGCTTGATAAACTGCAACTTGTTCTTTAGATAGCTCGTCGATCGATTGCTCTCGTAGTCGAGGCTAACGTCCCAGTTGCTGACTTGCTCTCTTCCTTGGGTAAACTCCCTAATCTCTCGACTTGTCTTCCCAAGTGTATATATCTGCCTGATAAGAGTCTCCTCTCTGTCTTCTCTACTACTCTCTCGGAGGATGTTGAGGTTAAGAGTTGCAAGGCTATCAATGCGCACAAGGTTACTGAAGGCTACATACCAGTCGTTGTTGAATCGTAATGATGGATTACTGAATGGAGGGCGACTAATGCTAGCCGAAAGTATGCTCAAGGGCATATATTGTTCCGTCCCATAATGGTTCCCCAATTCATCACTCAGCCTGCGGCCTGTATTGTCCTGTTTGGCAACAAGGAGGTTCTGCTGTGTACGGGCAAATCTCATGAGGCTTAGCTGATTGGAGAATCCTTCAATAGGGAGTGTAGCTCCTAGTTTAATCGTAGCGAAGAAAGCTCCTAAAGACGAGCGTTGCAGACGAATATTGATAGCGGCCGTACTCGGCCTCTCCACCCCTTGTAGCATACGTACAGGCTGATGACGCTCAAGAACTTGTATAGATGCAATCTTGTTTACATCAAGATTGTTGGTAATGATTCCGTAGCGTCCTTGCATCATATCTAGCCCTTCAACGTAAAATTTTGATATAGGCTTGCCCTGATACATAATACGACCATTGTCTGCGACATCGATCCCAGGCAAGCGACGCAAGACATCAGCGAGGACTCTGTCATCTGCCGTCTTGAACTGCCCGTTCATATATGTCAGCGTATCGCCCCTTTGAGTAATAGAGGGCGCCTCGACAATCACTTCTTTGAGTTTAGAGTTTGAAGAAGAGAGATAGATGGTATGGAGACTAGGCTCTCGAGTAGAAATTTTTTTACTGTAAGGTTCAGAGCCAAGCGAACGCACGCGCAACCAAGCAGAGTCACAGCCCGAGATTGAGAGGGTAAACTTACCCTCTTCGTTACTTATTGCTTGACGGGCAGAGCCTCCAGAAACAGGGGTGAGGGTAACGAGGGCAGCAACAATGGGTTGCTTATCAGACTGCCCTAGAATACGACCTTGTACTGACACCTGAGCAAAGCCCTCAAATGTCAGACCTAGCAAAGTAAACAACAAAAATGCTAGACGCTGCTTCATCGTTGCGCTACTTTTATTTTTCGTCCTCTAGAAGTTTGAGATACCCATCCCTGTCCATATAGACAAAGTAGATATTGCCATCTCCTCCAAAGAGATAGTACCTTCTGTTATTTCTATCACTAGTCCTCAAATCTTGGTAGTCTCGCTCTTTGAGAACTTTTGCCTTGAGAGGTAGACTGATAGCGTCTGAAGGTATTTGAATTTGTTTAAAGCCGATAGCACGATACTCCGCACCTTTGTCATCGCTCAGACGAAGGATGAGTCCGGGGAGACCTGAAAACTCGGCAGGACCGTTGTCGAAAGGTAGTTCCTCACTGTACCACGCTGTCCAACGTTTTCCCTCGACAGTAGCGGTGGCTTTCTTGCAGAGATAGCCTAGAACCTGCTCTGTCTCGTCACTCTCAAGCCATTCGTACTGCACCTTAGGCTTTGAGTAAGAGATAAGACCATCCTTGGGCAATTCGTCCAAGAGGTGGAGGCTATCGATTCCCGCTCGCTTATAAATCAATTCTGTCTCTTTCGTAACGAACCAAGGGCGTAAGTGTTTTAGATGAAAGTCGATACCTGCTTGTTCGAGGGTTGAACGAAGCGTCTCTATTGACATAAGAGTAACAATAGACTTTGGTTTAGCCGCTTGAATACCTGCCTTCTCGGCCTTGAGTTCGGCTAAAAGTTCATCTCGATACCAAACCCCATAGCGACTAGCGGTTGGTGTAACGAGTAATTCGGTTGTATCACACTGAGGGGCACGATATGTCCCCTCTAACGTGTAGGTATGCTGATAGAGCACCTGATAAACCTTCTGTAGACGATTCCCTTCTTGAGCAGAAACCTTTCCAACTGAGCTAAAAAGGCAGGATAGTAGAACTGCGATACCTATAACAAGAAAATTCACTTTAATTTTACCCATATTCAAAGCTTGATATAGTGTTGAACACTGAGGACACACACTCAATACACTTCCAAATATATAAACTGATTTGTGATTACACAAATTTGACTAAAAAAGAGACTATTGCGCAATCGTCTTCTCTTCGCTGAGTCTCTATCTTGGATTAGGGGTACTTCATTCAAGGGGCTGAAAATTATTAAATAAATGAAGGGAAAACAAAGCGTGCGTTACCTAAACTCAAAACCTCGGCGAAGTCTGT
>RBKG01000238.1 GCA_003640335.1 Porphyromonas sp. | reverse complement strand
CCATTACAAGCTGTTAGCCATAGGGTCAAGAGTATGAGGGGACAGAGGATAGAGTATTTTCTCATATTCGGTAAATGAACTTACAAAATGCGTAGTTGGAGTTGCTCTTTGAGCTTGTGAAGAATAGGATAAGACTCAGCAAGCGCCTCATACTTCTCTCTATTTGTCGTCGGGATATAGATGCGCTCAATATCGATAGGCTGTATCTCTACACGCAAATCGGTGTTCTTGAGCGCACTCTGCAAATAGCGTTGCAGATGCGGTAGCTTCTTCTTCACTGGCTCTATAATCGCAGGGCTATTGGCTAGGGCTATTGAGAGCACTTGATTGTCGCCTAGCTGAGGCAAAACGTCGCCTAGAGTCTGCTTGAGTACAATCTCTTCTTTGGGAATTTCGTCCTCTAGATAACGGCTATAAGCTATCTGAGCATCTTCTAGGGTGAAGGCTTCGTGTGCCTCTTCAAGGGGAGCTGCTTCCTCCTGCGTATCGTCCTCTGCCGTCTTATGACGCATACGGAACTGCCTACGTGTTTGGCGGATTTGCTCCTGCTGACTTGGGCGAGGTGTAGCTATAGGTTTAACCTGAATAGGTGCTGCCTCTTGCTTGGGCTCTGTACTCTCTTGCGAAGGAGCTGGTGCTGATGCTTGCTCCGTCTTAGGCGCTACTGCTTCCTGCTTGGGTGCTGGTGTAGGCTCTTGCCTCTGCGTCGTAGGGCTAGGCGTGGGCGTTGCTTGGGGCATAGCCGTGGGGCGTGGGCTTGCTGCGGGTGCGGCTGTCCTCTCTGGTGCAATCTCAGGCATTGAGCCGAGAGCCGTAGGGGTAAAAGCCGTCAAGATGTTGAGTAGCGTTAGCTCAATGAGTAGTCGCTTATTTGTAGAGGTGCGATATTTGCTATCTGCATCTAAGAGGAAGCGTATAATTTGGTGCAGGGCATTAGGCGCAACGAGGCGAGCGGCTTCTTCGTAGATAGTCTGTACCGTCTCAGGCTTCTCCAAGAGCTTAATCGTATCTGCGTGCTGAACAACGAGCAAATCACGTGCAAAGGCAGCAAGCCCCGCCATAATGAGTTGCCCATCGAAACCCTTCGACAAGACTTCGTCAAGGATAAGTAAGGTTTCACGATAATCGCCTTGTATAAATGCCCTGATGAAGCGCACGTAATAGGTGTAGTCTAGTATATTCAGACATTCAAGAGCCTGCTGATAAGAGATAGAGCCCTCGCCATAACTAGCCACACGGTCAAACATGGATAAGGCATCGCGCATACCGCCATCGGCTTTCTCGGCTATTAGTCCGAGTGCTGTCTCTTCGGCAGTGATGCCCTCGCTATCAGCTACAAACTTAAGATGATGAGCGATGTCGCTCACAGTTATGCGCTTAAAATCGTAAATCTGACAGCGTGAAAGTATGGTCGGCAGTATTTTGTGCTTCTCTGTGGTAGCGAGAATAAAAATTGCATAAGAGGGCGGTTCTTCAAGGGTCTTCAGAAAGGCATTGAAGGCTGCTTGGCTCAGCATGTGCACCTCGTCAATGATATAAACCTTGTAGCGACCAAGCACAGGAGCGATGCTGACCTGCTCAATGAGCGTACGAATATCCTCGACACTATTGTTACTAGCTGCGTCAAGCTCAAAGATATTGAATGAACGTCCTTCATTGAAGGCCTTACAGCTCTCGCACTCGTTGCAGGCCTCGCCACTGGGCTGTAGGTTCAGACAGTTGATTGTCTTAGCAAGTACACGCGCAGCCGTCGTCTTACCCACCCCACGAGGACCGCAGAAGAGGTAAGCATGCGCCATACGTCCGCTGAGTACAGCCGTCTTGAGGGTGGAAGCCATCGCTTGTTGCCCCACAATGGATGCGAAGGTATCAGGCCTATACTTACGGGCAGAGACTATATATTGTTCAGACATATACTACAAGATTATAATAAAAAGGTCTTATTCGCTCTTAAGCGTTTCCTCCGCTAAGCGATGTATATTGATAATGGCGTCATGGCTATGTAGTAGCTCGCATATCTCGTCTGCTTCGGCTACATTGCGCACCATTACCGAGATATTACCAGAGAAAATACCATCTCTACAAGTAATGTGAATACCACTGATGTTGATGTGGTTATGCTCTAGAAGGGTCTCTGTGATGCTATGTAGGATACCCACATTATCGACACCTCGGAAGATGAGTTTAGCGGCAAAACGCTGCTCATGATGCTCACCCCAACGAGTAGAAACCAGCCTATTGCCCTCTGTACTTTTGATTTTAGTGGCCACGGGGCAAGCGAGTTTATGAACGACTACCTGCTCATCTTTATTCACAATGCCGAGAACCTCATCGCCCGGAATGGGGTGGCAACAAGTCGCAGGTACGTAGTTGAGCATCTGTTGCTCTTCGTGTAGGTCGTAGACTTTCTTTCTGTCGATTTTCTCCTTCTTGTCCTCTTGCTCAGGGTCTAGAGTAGCACGAATAGCCTTGTGATGTCGGCCGAGAGCATTCAGCGCAACGCCTCCTGCAGGTGCATGATTGGGCGTATTTGTTTCGCCATTCTGCCAGCCGAGAATGTGCAAATCTTGCTCAAGATTTAGCTGTCCGAGGCCTATAGCTTGGAATAAATCTTCACGCTTGTTGTACTGATAGAATGATAACAGTTTATCAATGATACTCGTGCTAAGCTCAATGCCATGGAGTGCTAACTTCTGCTTCAAAATCTCTTCGCCAGCCTGTACCTGCGCTCTTGTCTGCTTGCGTAGGGCCGAGTTGATACCTAGGCGAGCCTTGGGCGTAACGACGTAGTTGAGCCATTCCCTCTTGGGGTACATCGTACGGCTGTGCAAAATCTCTACTTGGTCGCCCTGCTTGAGTTTCGTCGTAATAGGTACTGCCTTGTGGTTGATTTTTGCCCCGATGCAATGGTCCCCTAGCTTACTATGTATGTTGTAAGCAAAGTCAAGCACTGTGGCTTCGTCGGGTAGGCGCAGGCTGTCGCCCATAGGCGTAAAGGCGATAATATCGTCGGCATAAAGGCTTAGCTTGAAGGTGTCCAAGAAGTCCATACCATTAGGGGTAGGCGCTTGCACTACCTCACGAACGGTATCTAGCCATTTGCCAAGCTCCTTATCCTCTTCGACTAATTCGTTTTTGTATCGCCAGTGAGCGGCTAGTCCATGCTCCGCAATCTCGTCCATCTTGCGTGAGCGTATTTGAACCTCTATCCACTTGCCATCAGGCCCCATGACGGTAACGTGTAGCGCACGATAACCATTATTCTTAGGCGTAGATACCCAGTCTCGTACACGTTCGCTCTTAGACTTATAGAGGGCAGTAATAGCTGTGTAGATGTCGAAACAACGCTTATTCTCGGGATAGCCATCACGAGTATCGAAGATGATGCGCACGGCGAAGAGGTCATAAACCTCTTCAAAGGGAATGCCTTTCGTCTGCATCTTGCGCCAAATAGAGTAATTACTCTTGACACGCATCTTGAGGTCGTAGTTAATCCCTTCGCTGATGAGTGCGGCTTCGATAGGAGCGGCAAAGCGTACAAGCAGGCGTTCACGGTCGGCAGCACTGTCTTCTATCTGCTGACTAATTTGTCGGTAGGTGTCGGGGTGTTCGTACTTGAAGCTCAAGTCCTCAAGTTCGGTCTTGATGGCATACATACCCAAGCGATGAGCTAGAGGAGCATAGATATATTGGGTCTCTCCAGCTATTTTGTATTGCTTGCTTGGTAGCATAGAGCCCAAAGTGCGCATATTGTGCAAGCGGTCGGCAATCTTGATTAGGATTACTCGTGCATCATCGCTCATCGTGAGCAATATCTTACGCAGGGTCTCCGCTTGAACTGATGTGCCAGGACGGAACTTGTCCTCCGACACTTTGGTAAGACCATCGACGATAACAGCGACTTTGTCCCCAAAACGCTCGCGTATATCATCAAGTGTATATTCGGTATCCTCGACGACGTCGTGTAGGAGCGCACATACGATAGAGGTCGAACCCAAGCCAATCTCACTACATACGATACGTGCTACCGCTATGGGGTGGAGGATATAGGGCTCGCCACTGCGTCTGCGTACACCCGCATGAGCAACCCTTGCTAGAGCAAAGGCTCTGTCAATAACTTCTACTTTTTGCCTATGATTGCTATTCATATAGGCTTCCACGAGGTCACGATAAGCAGCTTCGATAGTTGCCTCTTCCTCGGGACTAAAGACGGGTGTATATTTGTCTACAATCATATCTACAAAGGACTGTGTCAAA
>RBKG01000215.1 GCA_003640335.1 Porphyromonas sp. | reverse complement strand
AAAAGAAAATGAGTAAGAAAATTAGAGCAGCCATTGTCGGATATGGCAACATTGGACGTTACACACTAGAAGCCCTAGAAGCGGCAGAAGATTTTGAAGTAGCAGGCGTAGTACGCCGTAACCCTAATAATATCCCATTTGAACTAAGCCAGTATAAGGTAGTAGCCTCTATCGATGAGTTAGAAGGCGTTGATGTGGCTATCCTCTGTACGCCTACTCGCGAAGTAGAAGTGCATGCAGTGGAAATCCTTAAGAAAGGTATCAATACGGTTGATAGCTATGATATTCACGGAGGTATTGTGGCTCTAAGACGCTCTCTTGGAGAGGTAGCTAAGGCTAGCGGTTCAGTTGCTGTTATTGCTGCTGGTTGGGACCCAGGAAGTGACTCTGTAGTGCGTACGCTTATGGAAGCTATCGTGCCACGCGGTATTACTTACACAAACTTCGGTCCCGGTATGTCTATGGGACACACTGTAGCTGTTAAGGCTATTGCGGGCGTGAAGAAAGCACTCTCTATGACTATCCCAACGGGTACAGGTATCCACCGCCGTATGGTTTACATCGAACTAGAAGAGGGCTATAAGGCTGAAGAAGTGGCTGCAGCGATTAAGTCTGATGATTACTTCGCTCACGATGAAACGCACGTTAATGTCGTTGATAGTGTAGATGCACTTATTGACATGGGTCACGGTGTAAATATGACTCGTAAGGGCGTATCAGGTAAGACGCAAAATCAGCTCCTAGAGTTCAATATGAAGATTAACAATCCTGCCCTTACGGCTCAAATACTAGTAGCATCTGCAAGAGCTGCTGAACGCCAACAAGCAGGTTGCTATACGATGCAGGAAATCCCTGTTATTGACCTATTGCCTGGCGATAGAGAACAATGGATTGCTAAGCTCTGCTAAGGGAGTTATCCAAGAAAATCAATAATAGAAGGTAATGATAACATGGGATGTTAACCCTGCGATTTTTGAGATAGCAGGTCGTGAAGTGCGCTGGTATGGGCTTTTGTTTGCTTTGGGATTGCTCATACTTGGTCCATGGATTGAAGAAAAAATCTGGAAGAGAGAGAAGCTCAACCCTGAGTGGATGAACTCACTCTACATCTACGTCGTAGTAGGTACAGTCCTTGGTGCTCGTCTTGGTCATGTGCTTTTCTATGACCCTGCTTACTACCTTGCTAACCCATTAAAGATATTGGCTATATGGGAAGGAGGCTTGGCTAGTCATGGGGGAACACTCGGTGTTATCATTGCGCTTTGGTTATACTCGCGTAGAGTGAGCCATAAGTCGCTATTGTGGGTGCTTGACCGCATAGCAGTACCTACGGGCTTAGCTGCTGCCCTTATTCGCTTGGGTAATCTCATGAATAGTGAGATTTTTGGACGTCCTACGGACTTGCCATGGGCGTTTAGTTTCGTACGCTCAGGAGAATATCGCTACATCGAGTATTTAGCACAGAAGCAAACGCTTACCCCCGAACAGCAACAGCTCTTAATGGGGCAATTAGGCTGGCACCCAACGCAGATTTATGAAGCACTAGCTTATCTAGTGGTCTTTGCTCTATGTATGTGGCTGTATTGGTGCCGTGATGCCGCCAAGAAGTATGAAGGTCTTATCATTGGTTATTTCATGATAGGCGTCTTTGGCTTCCGTTTTATCATCGAAAGCATTAAGATTGTTCAAGAGTCATGGGAGCTCAACCTCATTGCTCAAACGGGCATGAATATGGGGCAACTCTTAAGTATACCTTTCGTTCTAGGAGGTATATGGGCTGTAGTGCATGCTTATCGCAATCCTATCGTCGCAACAAAGTAAAATATAAATTATAGAATAGTCATCTATGTACCAAGTACAACAAGTAACGGATAAAGTTTACTATGTAGGTGTCAATGACCGCAGTAAGCACTTGTTCGAAAACCTATGGGCATTGCCACAGGGTGTGTCCTATAACTCCTATCTTTTAGTAGACGAAGAAGTCGTGCTTATCGACACTGTCGATGTCTGCTATTCTGATATTTTCTTCCATAAGATTGAACGTATCCTTGGCGAGCGTCCAGTAGACTACCTAATCGTAAACCACATGGAACCTGACCATGGAGGCTCTATCGGTCTTCTTCGTCAGCGTTATCCTAATGTGAAGATTATCGGTAATAAGAAAACCTTTGATATGCTTAAGGGCTATCATGGCATAACCGAAGGTCTTCAAGAAGTTAAGGGTGGAGAGACGCTTAAAATCGGAAGCCTAGAGTTTAAGTTCCTCTTAGCTCCTATGGTGCATTGGCCAGAAGTGATGTTCACTTACGAGGCTTCTCAGCATATTCTATTCTCTGCTGATGCTTTTGGTACTTTCGGTGCGCTTAATGGTCATCTCTTTGACTATGAAGCAGACCTAGAGCATTACTTTAAGGATATGCACCGTTACTATAGTTGCATCGTTGGTAAGTATGGTCCTTTTGTTCAGAAAGCACTTAAGGCTGTTGCCGAACTTAATTTACCGATTGACTATATCTGCTCTACGCATGGCGTCGTTTGGACTCCGAAGCACTACCAAGAAGCTTTGGCTATATACGACCGCTTGAGCAAGTATGAAGGCGAAGATGGCGTCGTGATTTTGTACGGCTCTATGTATGGCAATACAGAGCAAATGGCTGATATTATTGCTCAGAGCTTAGCAGCTGCGGGCGTTAAGAATATCGTATGTCATAATGTAAGCAAGAGCGAACAATCACAAATCCTCTGCGATATATTCCGTTATAAGGGTCTTATTATTGGTAGCCCAACGTACAGCAATGGTATCTTCTCTCCGATTGAAAATATCATGAACCTTATTCGTGTACGCGAACTTAAGAACCGTACTTATGCTGTGTTTGGTTCATATACATGGGCTCCTATGGCAGTGAAGAAACTGCTTCCTTTTGCCGAAGAAATGAAGTGGGAACTAGTAGGAACGCCATTCGAACTCAAGATGGCAGACCTTCCATCTGTCATTGATGCTGCATGGCAACTAGGACAAGACTTTGCTGAAGCACTCAACAAATAAAATCCAAAAACATACTAACTATGAGATTAATTATCAAGCAAGACTATCAGTCTATCTCGCAATGGGCTGCTGACTATGTCGTGGCTCGTATCAACGCAGCTAAGCCTACAGCAGAACGTCCATTCGTGCTAGGGCTTCCTACGGGTTCGTCTCCTCTTGGCATGTACAAGGCTCTTATCGAAGCTAATAAGGCTGGTAAGGTGTCTTTTCAGCATGTCGTAACGTTCAATATGGACGAATACATCGGTCTTCCTGAAGGTCATCCAGAGAGTTATCACTCTTTCATGTGGAATAACTTCTTCTCTCACATTGATATTAAGAAGGAGCATGTACATATCCTCAATGGTAATGCTGCTGACCCTCTAAAGGAATGTGCTGACTACGAAGAAGCTATTAAGGCTGCAGGTGGTATCGACTTGTTCCTTGGTGGTATTGGTCCTGATGGTCATATCGCATTTAACGAACCGGGTTCATCGCTCTCTAGCCGTACACGTATCAAGACGCTAACGACTGATACTATTATTGCTAATAGCCGTTTCTTCGAAGGCGATGTAAATAAGGTGCCTAAGACAGCTATGACAGTAGGTGTGGGTACCGTAATGGATGCTCGTGAAGTGCTAATCCTTGTTAATGGTCACTCTAAGGCTCGTGCTTTGCAACAGGCTGTAGAAGGTGCTGTTAATCAGATGTGGACAATCACCGCTCTTCAGCTTCACCCTCATGGTATCATCGTTGCAGATGAGGCTGCTTGTGCAGAGCTAAAGGTTGGTACATACAACTATTTCAAGGATATTGAGCGCGGTAATCTGTAATCCGTAGATATTCAAATATCAAATAAAGCTAGGGGCTGTGCCAAAGATTTGGCACAGCCCTCTTTATTTCTCTACGTTTGAACTAGCACGATTGCTTATCTTTGTGAGAGAATTGAAGTGTTATGGCGAAGTTATTATATACGATAGGTGAGGTTGAGAAGTTGCTGGGAGAGACTCAGAGCACGATTAAGTTTTGGGAACAGCAATTCCCTTATTTGCGCCGTAACCATGTACCCGGTAAGACACGCCGTTATACTCAGCAAGATATTGAAGCTCTTAAGGCGATTAAATCTTTATTGCGAGATAAAGGCTTAAAGATAGAAGCCGCTAAAGAAGCTCTCAAGAAGAAACGCAGTTCCTTAGAACTTAGACAGAATACAATTACTCGGCTTAAATCAGTTCTGCAAAGATTAGAAAATCTCAAAGA
>RBKG01000216.1 GCA_003640335.1 Porphyromonas sp. | reverse complement strand
CATTCAAACTAAGTGCAGAGCAAGCAAGCGCAATAGATAGTGTTAGATGTTTCATGCTTATGTATATATTTCTGATTTCGGGGAGTATGCGAACTATTGCATAATACGGCACTCGCTGCGTTATTTTCGATATTCAGGCTTAGTCATTTACAAGAGTAAACTCCCTGCGCCTTCAATCTCAATGCCTTGCGAAAGCCGCATTCTGCAAAGCTCCACAAAAGAACAAGTAAAACTTGTCCTCTTGGAGACCGCCCAGCGGTCTCTATATAGAACCTTAGGCGAAGAGCTCGTGCAAGGCTTCAAAACGAACCAAACTCTCAGCTCCGTGCCTTTGCATTGACGAGCGCACTTTATCAAGACTCTTACGCTGTCCTAATTTGGTTTTAGAGTAGAACTTATCAGCATAACAAATTAACTTCTCCTCTATACTCTGTGGCATATACTCGCCCTCAGGTAAGTCGATGCCACGAGCCTGAATATCTTCGGGCGTAAGACCCGAACCGGTGTGACGCTCTGCAACGAGCGCATGACGAAGCAAACCTTCACGGCGTAAGAGTTCTGCTCCCAAGTAGCCATGACGTATATACGGCTCCTCGCCATAGCAAGCAATCCCTTCCGCATCCGTCATATAAATACCAATATCATGCAGAAGAGCGGCTTCGTAAACAAAGCGTGTATCTATTTTTAGTTCGGGGTGTCGCTCCGCAATCTCCAAAGCAAGCGTAGCGACATCACGCCCATGCTCAGTAAGGATGCGATATAATTCTGTGCCCTCAGAATAATACTTATCTATAATACGCAGAGGGTCAATCATCGTAAAAGGACAGCTCATTGATTTATCGCTTTAATCTACCAACCAAAGCCTTCACTAGTTCCCCATCGGCTCTGAGCCTTCATCGTCTGCTCAATGACATCACGCACAACGCCATAACCGCCATTGCAGAGTGATATATACTTCGCTACGCCCTTAACCTCGGGCGCAGCATCAGCAGGAGCCACAGGCAAGGCAACAAGGCGCATAATGCCTATATCGGGAATATCATCACCTATATACGCAATCTCATCTAGCGTCAAGCCAGTCTTAGCCATGAACTCCTCTAAGCAAGCGACCTTATCTTTAATGCGCATATAGATATATTGTACACCGAGGGATTCGAAGCGTGAACGCATAGCCGCACTTTCTCCGCCCGATATAATCGCCAAAGTATAACCCTGCTTCACGGCATACTGCATCGCATAGCCATCTTTAACATTTACTGTACGCATAGGCATGCCCGAGACATCTACGGGGCTAACCGTCGCACTCACGACGCCGTCCATATCTAATACAAAGGCTTTTATTCCCTTTAGGTCTACTGGTATACTACTCATATTTAATTATAGTTGTTATTGATTATTAATTTCATTCATTGTGCGCACACGCACTTGCTCTCTACTTAGGTGAGTACCTTCGTTCAAGGTTAAAATAATCGTGCGCTTCTCTCCTCGCGCTAAATCCAAAAGATTATCACTCCATCTAGCACCCATATACGGCACGGATAAGAACACATCTTTGAGGAAACAATTTGCCTTAATCTCCACTTGATAAGTTTTCTTAGTCTTATCTATTGGCTTTATATTAAGGTCATACATCTGCCCCTTTGTGTGGGGGAGCTTCATCTCTTTTGTGCGGACAGGATACCATCTACTCTCTGCCGTACCACGCTGAGAGGATAGTTTAAGGTCAATATATACATCAGGCTTCATAAATGGCTCTACCGAAATAGAGTCTATAAGCGTAGTTGTATTGCCTTTTAAGTGGGGGATAATGCGTTCTTCTTGATGAAGCACTTTCCCCTCAAAGTTTTTCACACTGATAGCCAAATGAGCGGCATCAATCTCTTCTAGATAGTCATTAGCAAGACTAAACGACAGCATTTTTCCATCTAAGTGCGTGCAAAGCATCAAAGGTGCATAACTGCGTCTTACCGTATAATGTAAAGCCTTATAGTTTTGATAATAATCAACGCTGCTCCATGAAACGCTTGGCCAAGCATCATTAAGTTGCCAATAGAGCGAACCCATACATACAGGTCGCCACCTACGCAAAGTCTGCATCACATGCTCCATACCTCTGGCCTGCAAGACTTGTCCTACATAAACAAAGTCTTCAAAATCCGTTGGCACACGATAGTCACGCTCCATATACTCACGGATAAGGCTGTTCCCCGTAGAAGCCTTTTGGTGCTGACGCATCACATCGGACTCCAAAGACATATCTTCGGGACGAGCAAATTGCTTTAGAGCATCTACATCGGGGAAGGATTGAAATCCATACTCTGAGGCAAAACGCATAGGACGATTATCTACGGCATCAAAGGGCTCTTTGCCATACCACAAGCCCCAATAATGCACATCACTGTGAAGCCAACTCTCCGGTCTGCCCCAATTCGCTGAATAAGGCGAACTATGAATATACGTTCTATCAGGGTCTAAACGCTGTACAAGTCGGGGTAGAAGTTCTCGGAAAAGCAATTCATAATCGACACGCATACGCTCATACTGAGCCTTAGAGTAACGTGATTGCCAGCCCCAATACTTAATCCCTTCTTCAATCTCATTATTACCACACCACAATACTATTGAGGGATGGTGCTTAAGGCGACGCACTTGATAATCAGCCTCTCGTCTAACATTATCAAGGAAAGCACTGTCAGCAGGATAGGCAGTACAAGCAAACATAAAGTCCTGCCAAATAAGTATCCCTCTGCGGTCAGCCTCCTCATAGAAACGCTCATCTTCGTAAATACCGCCACCCCATACGCGCAGCATATTCATCTCGGCAAACTCAACATCATCAAAGAGTTTGCGGAAAGTCTCGTCCGTACGCTTAGTCAGGATATTATCTCCGGGAATATAGTTTGCGCCCTTAGCAAATAAGGGTTGTTTATTGACTTGAAAATAAAAACTCGTACCCTCGTGGTCGGCTTGTCGCACAAGTTTAACCTCTCTGATACCGATTTGCTTCGTTTGCTCGTCAAGGATACGTTCATGTGCATCGTCAAAGAGTGCTACCTCTAAAGTATATAAGTGAGGCTGTCCCCAAGGCTTAGGCCACCATAGTTTGGGTTTAGGTAGAGTTATGAGCACTCCGTCAGAATCCATATACTGAGTATTAGCCTCTACAAGCGTTTTACCTCCATCTTTGAGTCTGATGCGCAAATTCTGAAACACACCTTCATAATCGCTAGTAGGATTAACGTAAATACGAGCATACTTGGCTTCATTCGTTTGCTTATCCCAATCTATCTCCGTTCGTATATCTAGACTGGTTATACGTCCACCCTTATAATGTGTAAGGGTAACAGGTTGCCAAATACCCATCGTAACCAAACGCATACCCCAGTCCCAGCCGTAACTATACGGAGCCTTACGGGTAAAGACACTGTAATGAATAGGCGCATGGTCATTATCTGCAGGATAGTTGATGCCGGCTTGCTCGTAGAGAGGGTGAGCCTGCTTAAGAGGAGCATGCAGATATACTTCCAAAGTGTTTGTTCCGCGTTGTAGATAAGGTCTTACATCAAAATCATAACCCACAAACATATTGTCTGTATGCCCTACGACCTTACCATTAAGTTTTATTGTGCTGTAAGTATCTATACCCTTGAAACTAAGTATATACTTGTCTGTACCTCCAACGGGTAGACTCTCGGGCAACTTGATTTCGGCTGAATATACCCAATCTTTATCCTCTACGCCTTGAACGAGTTTTTCATTCTGTCGGTAGTGAGGGTTAGGCAACTTCCCTGCTTGAATAAGATAATCTTGTATAATACCGGGGACAGTACAGGGATGCCATTCTTTTTCGTCTGCGGCACGATAGCGCCAAGATGATATTTTTATATTTTCTGCATGCATATATGTAGACAACGAAAGGAATACCGCTAGGCTTAGCACCCAGAGGTATAATTGCTTGAGCGTAATAACCCTACTCATCATTGCTAACTACTCTTTACTAAAAATCAATTAGATAAGCTATTTATATGGCTATCCATAAAACCAACCCTGCATATAAAATGGAAGGTAAGTTTGAACATCAAGGACAACAACAAAAAGCCTTACGATACGATAGCCTCAAAGAATGTTTTACGACAACCTTTTAGTAAGTACGAAGATAGTACAAATGAATAGATAAGCAATGATACAAAGAACTGAAAATCAGTAACACCACCTCAGCAAAATATTCTATAGGTAAAAAGAAAACATACAGCACGCTTCCTATTCTTAAAACCTCGGCGAAGTCTGTACAAACTTCA
>RBKG01000243.1 GCA_003640335.1 Porphyromonas sp. | reverse complement strand
AAACTCAAAACCTCGGCGAAGTCTGTGCAGACTACACGTGTAGTCTGTACAAACTTCAGCCGTAGTTTGTACAGACTTCAGCTGAAGTCTCCACTTTAGGAAATTGAACGTGAAATTTGGCTTTTCTAAGCCAATTCTTTTCCAGAACTGAAACAACAAAAAAAAGTTTTTGAGGAGGTAGCTAAATAATGTCAATTCCAATAATGTGAACCTATGATATTGACGTAAGGACTAATCACTAGAATATCATTAACTTTGTATCATTGTTTAAGACAAAATAAATTACAACGATAATAGACCAATTATGGGACAAGAAGAATTATTGCTTTCTGTAAGAGCAAAGGCTAATAGCTGGTTGCAAGAAAGCTACGATGAAGAAACACGACAAACGGTACAAACTCTCCTTAACAACGAAGATTCACATGACTTAGTAGAGGCATTCTACAAGGATTTGGAGTTTGGTACAGGTGGATTGCGTGGTATCATGGGGGTTGGTAGTAACCGCATGAATAAGTACACAGTAGGTGCAGCCACTCAGGGACTTGCTAATTATCTTAAGCAAGAGTTTGCTTCTCTTCCTCAGATTTCGGTGGCTATTGGTCATGATTGCCGTAATAATAGCCCATTCTTTGCACGTATTACAGCAGAAGTGCTTTCAGCTAATGGTATCAAAGTTTATCTGTTCGAAAGTCTACGTCCTACTCCAGAGGTGTCGTTTGCTATTCGTGAATTAGGTTGCCAGAGTGGGGTAATGATTACTGCAAGTCATAATCCTAAGGAATATAATGGTTATAAAGCGTATTGGAGTGATGGTGCTCAGATAATAGCTCCACATGACCGCAATATCATTGTAGAGGTTAATAAGATTAAGAGTGCAGAAGACATTAACTTTAATGCTAATCCTGCACTTATAGAGTCTATCGGAGAGGATATTGATAAGAAATTTATTGACCGTGTCGCTGCACTCTGCCTCGCTAAGGATAGCATTGAGCGTCACAAAGATTTGAAGATTGTCTATACACCTATTCACGGTACAGGCGTAAAACTTATACCAGAGGCTTTGCGTAAGATAGGTTTCACGAATATCATCAATGTGCCAGAACAAGATGTGGTTAGTGGTGATTTCCCAACGGTTGTTTCTCCTAACCCAGAAGAACCTGCAGCCCTAGAGCTTGCTATTAAGAAGGCTGAAGAAACAGGTGCTGATATTGTGCTTGCTTCAGACCCAGATGCAGACCGTTTAGGAGCTGCTATCCGTAATAATGAGGGCAAAATCGTTCTTGTTAATGGTAACGATATGTGTGCTATGCTTACATATTATGCTATTGCACAGCGTAAGCAGGCCGGTACTCTTAAGCCAACAGACTATGTCGTCAAGACTATTGTAACAACAGAACTCATCAAATCTATAGCTGACAAGAATCAGGTTAAGATGTTTGACTGCTATACTGGTTTTAAATGGATTGCAGATGTTATTCGTAAGAACGAAGGTAAGATGCAGTACATCGGAGGTGGTGAAGAAAGTTACGGCTATCTCCGTGAAGACTTTATCCGCGATAAAAACTCAGTATCTGCTTGCGCTATGTTCTGTGAGATGGCAGCTTGGGCTCTTGATAAAGGTTTAACTGTTTATCAACTCTTGCAGCAGATTTATCTAGAGTACGGTCTATACAAGGAACAAGGAGTCAGTGTAGTGCGCAAGGGTAAGAGTGGAGCTGAAGAAATCGAAGCAATGATGAAGCAGTTCCGTGAAAATCCTCTTCAGAGTCTTGCCGGTAGCCCTGTAACAGAAGTGCTTGATTATGCTAAGCTTGAAGGTAAGTGGCTCGATAAGGGCGAAAGCTTCAAACTAGATATGCCAACGACGAGCAATGTGCTTCAATACAAGACTCTCGATGGAACAAAGGTATCTATTCGTCCTTCTGGTACAGAACCTAAGATAAAGTTCTACATCGGCGTACGCAGTGCAGTCGATAATGCCGAAATGTTGGCTGAAGCTGAAGCTGAGTGCCTTCGTAAGATTGCCCAAATAAGACAAGAACTGGGAATCTAATGGCATATAGCAAGCAACATACATTCATAGCCAAGACGCTCCACAATCTAGAGGACGTCTTGGCTAAAGAATTAGAGAGTTTAGGCGCAGAAAATATTGAGGTTGGACGTCGTGCAGTGTCTTTTATTGGGGATAAAGCCCTACTATATAAGGCTAACTTGCGTCTGCGCACAGCTTTGCGCATTCTAAAACCTATTCACCACTTCAAGGCTAATAATCCAGACGCATTGTATGAGGAATTAGTTAAATTTCCTTGGGATAGTATAATGCGTGTAGACCAATCGTTCTCCATAGACACAACTGTATTCTCAGATAATTTTACTCATAGTAAGTATGTGGGATATAGAGCTAAAGATGCTCTTGTTGATTATTGGAGAAGCAAAGAGGGGAAGCGTCCAAATGTAAGTTTGGAAGCTCCTGATATCTATATCAATATCCACATCGCTCAAAGTGAAGTAACTGTTTCTCTTGATAGCTCTGGCGAAAGTCTGCATAAGCGTGGCTATAGAGACGTGCAAACAGATGCTCCTATCAATGAAGTTTTGGCTGCAGGTATCTTACTTAAAGCTGGATGGGACGGTTCTACAGATTTGCTTGACCCTATGTGTGGCTCGGGGACGTTTCTTATTGAAGCCGCTCTCATTGCTCGTAATATCGCTCCTGGTATTTATCGCAAAGGTTTTGCCTTTGAGCAGTGGTTAGATTATGATGCAAAGCTCTTTGAGGAATTATACAATGATGATAGTGAAGAAGTAGAGTTTGAACATAAGATTTACGGTTCAGATATTCTGCCTCACGCTATACGCGTATCGGATAGTAACGTAAGACGTGCTGGGGTTCAAGCTAATGTACAGTTGGATATTCAGGCCTTCCAAGATAGACCTAGCCCAAGTTCTCCTTGCTTAATTGTTATGAATCCTCCTTATGGAGAACGTTTGAAGCTTGCAGACCCAAGGGAGTTATATGCGATGATTGGTGAACGCCTTAAGCATAATTATCCAGGATGTAAGGCTTGGATAATTGCTTACAAGACGGAACACTTTGATGGTATTGGGCTGAAGCATAATACTCGTACAGAGTTAATGAATGGTTCATTGGAGTGTGAACTTCGTAGCTATGAACTCTTTGCTGGTAAACATGAAGACTTTAAGCGCAAGAGCCGTGATGAACAACCTAAGGATAAACGTTCGGAAAGAAAAGCCCGTTTTGCTGGAAAGGCTATGGAACGTAGACGTTTCGATGAGCGCAAGTCTGGCGAACGTCCTAAGCGAAAATCTGATTTTAGAACGGATAAGACCGATAATAAGAGAGAGGAGCGCACTCAATCTTTTGGTCGTAATAGACAGGATGACGCTAGAGGAAAGAAGCCATTTAACCGAAATGAGCGTACAGACCATAAGCGTTTAGAAAAGCCTGAGGGGCGAAAGGGCTTATGGCCAAGTGATCGCTTTAACTATACCGATACCGAAGGTAAGGTAAGACGTCGTAAAGCTCCGGTACATATAATACAGACATTTAAGTCTGAAGATAAGTAAACAAACAAAGACATCGTGAAGAAGCAACTAATTGTAGCCTTTGTTTTAGCTGCAGGGCTACTGGCCGGAGCACAATGGCTCCGTGCAGAAGGGAATAAACGTCCTCTAACTCTTAGTGAGTATACTGTGGGGAGTCCGCAGTATGTGTCTGCTCAGTCTGTATGGGGACTGCAATGGAAGGGGCAAGACCTAATTTCGTATAAGTCTACGGGTCTACAGCATAAGACTCTGAAAGATAAGACTTGGAAAGACTTGCTATCTCTAGACGAATTGAAGGCTCTCTATCAAGCTAAAGGTTTGGATGAGTCATTCAGAAGTTTTCCTTATTCATATGTTGCTCTTTCTGATGGGCGTTTGTTAATTACTGAAGCTAAGCGAGTTGTTCTTCTCAACGAAAAGCTTAAACAGATTGAGTCTGTGCTTGAATTACCCGCGGGTGTTCAAGCTCAGCAGGTTGCTCCTGATTATCAGCATATAGCCTACGTTCAGAAGGATAATTTATATGTTGCTGGTCAGAGCGGCAAGCCTGTGCAGATTAGTTTTGATGGTTCAGCTGAAATCGTCTATGGTCAATCTGTACATCAGAATGAGTTTGGTATTCATAAAGGCATTTTCTGGAGCCCAGATGGTAAGAAGGTAGCCTTCTATCGTATGGACCAATCTATGGTTAAACCATATCCTATTTTGCATGTTGATGCAGATAGACCTTATGGTGAAAATCAATATTACCCTATGGCAGGAA
>RBKG01000102.1 GCA_003640335.1 Porphyromonas sp. | reverse complement strand
AAGATTTTCTTTAAGTCTCATCTTTGTATCTATTTAGTTACAAAGATACTAAATAAAGACTATTGTATCATAAGGCTATCAAATAGTACAGCGTACTTACGGAAACGAGTACGACGCACTCATTGCAGTGAGTACGTCGCACTTATTGTGACCTTAACTTTTATGAAACTCTTCGTAAAGAAGTAGGGCTTTCTTACGCCCTACAATAGCCTGCAATTCCTCAAGAGAAGCCTCACTCAGACGCTTAAGACTATGAAAATGTTGCATCAGTTCGTCCTTAGTCTTAGGACCTATCCCCTTAATATAGTCTAGTCTTGAGGCAATCTGACTCTTCGAGCGCACATCACGATGGAAAGTAATAGCGAAGCGATGCACCTCACTCTGTATATATTCCAAGAGTCTGAATGTAGCACTTTGGTGCTTAATAGGAACAGTATCACGATTAGGACCAAAGAGCAACTCGCGCGTTTGGTGCTTGCCGTCCTTAGCGAGCCCTGCTACGGGGATAGACAGATTAAGTGCCGACAGAGTCTCTTCTAAGGCTGTCATCTGCCCCACTCCACCATCAGCAATAATCAAATCGGGTAAGGCTTCGCCCTGACTCATAAGGCGACTATACCGACGAAAGGCGACTTCCCTCATCGAGGCATAGTCATCAGGACCATCAACGCTCTTAATATGGAACTTGCGGTAATCTTTCTTCGAGGGCACAGCACGCTTGAAGACCACACAAGCGGCGACAGGGTCTGAGCCTTGTATATTTGAGTTGTCGAAGCACTCTATGTGCATGGGCAAATGCTCTAGATGAAGCAAATCCTTAAGCTCACCTAAGGTCTGCATCATACGCTGGTCGGGGTTCAGACGCTCACTCTGCTTATACTTATCGACCTTGTACTGCTTAACATTGCGCTCGCTCAGCTCCAAGAGTTTTTTCTTATCGCCCCTCTGTGGAACTGTGATACTAACTCCGGGTATATCCCAGTCGAGGTTCATCGGGAGAATAACCTCTCTTGCACGGCTATCAAAACGCCTACGCAGTTCCAAGATGAGCGAAGCCAATAGTTCGTCATCAGACTCCTCGACCTGCGCCTTGTACTCTATCGTCTGCGCCTTGTTCACCATACCTTGAGAGATATGTAGGTAATTCACATAGATGCAATCATCATCACGCTCAAAGCTGAACACATCTACATTATGAATATGATGAGGGGCTACAGTATGCTTAAACTGATACTGCTCAAGCTGAACAAGTCTCTCCTTATAGATTTGCGCTTCCTCAAAACGCAATTCGTTTGCTAGAGCCAACATCTCCTCTTGATAGAGGTCTATGACGGCCTGCATATCGCCATTAAGAAGCTGAATGATTTCCTTGATATTGGCATCATAATCACTCCGTGTTTGCTTAGAGACACAGGGAGCTTTGCAACGCTTCATGTGGTACTCCAAACAAACACTATACTTCCCCTTCGCAATCTGCTCAGGCGATAGATTGAGTTTGCACGTGCGCAGGGGGAATATATCCCTAATCATCGCTAGCGTGGCATGAGCCATCTGCACACTAGGGTAAGGGCCAAAACGCAAAGACCCATCACGAGGAGCCTGCCTCAAGACAGACACCCTCGGGAAGGGTTCATTCTTTATTATGATTTCTGGATAGGTTTTGCCGTCCTTGAGGAGGATATTATACTTCGGTTGATGCTCTTTAATCAGCGCATTCTCTAGAAGCAAAGCCTCAAACTCAGTGGCAACGACGAGATACTCTAGACGCTTAATCTGCCTAACTAATAAGCGCGTCTTGCCATCGGTATGCTCTTTCTGAAAATAACTGCTCACCCTACGGCGCAAGTTCTTAGCCTTGCCTACGTAGATGACCGTATCTTCAGCATTATAATACTTGTAGCAACCCGGCGACTCAGGTATAGTAGGAAGAATTTGCTTGATTTCGTCTAAAGTCATTCGCTACTTGTAGTCTATGCGCCCAAAAGCAGGAAGCACCGGTATGCCATACTGATTGTATAGGTTAGCCTTCGTATATGCAGGATAAGCATAGCGATAAGACACTAGCCCATCACCGATAGCACGACTAACAAAGAGCCTTCCCTTCTTATCTTGCTCCAGGCTAACAGGGAAATAAACGCCATCGGCATGCGCAAACTCAAAGCCTTGAATATCTCCCTTAACGAGGGCTTGGTTCTGCTTGATAAATGTGCCGTCACTGATGAGATAATACTTCTTACCATGACGCACCAAACTAATATCGCCTAGTTTCGTCTGACCGTAAGCCTGCTCTCTGTGATAGGTCTTCTGAAGAGCCAAACGAGCCAAGCGATTACCAACAGCATACTTATAGCGTGGATGCACGTCAAGGCTATCCGCACAGTCATAAGTCGGAACAAGGAAGATATTCTTTTGAGCATTCTTACCGCCTTCTTCTACCGAGGTTAGGTCTTCCTGCAAGAGCCTAAACTCGGACCACTCAGGGCGCGAACTAATACCCGGCAACTGCACCGTATAGATAGGCAAGTTCTTGCCTAGGGTCTGACGGAAATCGTCTACAAGTAATGGGAATAGTTGCTTATACAGACTTGGATTATCGGCATTGCTCTCGCCTTGGTACCAAAGAATACCCTTGAAGCTAAGACCATGCAAAGGCTCGATACCCTCGGCATAGAGGTACCCCGGTTCGTATGGGTGTCTTTGTCCTTGTGGGCGCAGTGCGATATTCTCCTTAGCACGCTCACGCACCCAAGGCATACTATAAGGCTTGTCGTACCATTTAGTTAGCATATCAGGCAGATTATGCTCAAGAGTACGCTGAGAAACAAAAGACTCTATCGGTGCTCCGCCAATAGGATTGCACACAATAGCAATAGGCACATCGGGCAGACTATCACGCAGAGCACGACCGAAGTGATAAGCCACAGCCGACCACTGACCAGTGTTCTCTATGTGCTGAGCCGTTTGCCAAGAAGTCTTTTTGTAATACTGATGATTATTCACTTGAGTGAGAATATCCTCAGGCCATGCTGTCTTATTCGTCTCGGCAATAGGCTGCATCACATAGGCTCTTAGGCGGTCATCATCACGGTAGGCTTCGCGTCTTTGGTCCTTAGTCTGATTAAGTTTCCAAGCCATGTTGCTCTGACCAGAAGCAAGCCACACATCACCAGCCAAGACGTTGTTATACTGCAGGCGTTGCCCCTTACTCATAATCGTAATAGAGTGACTGCGCTCAGTAGAAAGCGAGTCAATAAGCATACTCCACTTACCGAGGTGGTTGCTCATCGCTAGATACTCTCTGTCTTTATCCACATGAACAGTTACACGCGCACCGCCATCAGCCTGCCCAGAGATACGGATTTTCTTACCACGCTGAAGCACCATACCATCGCCATAATAAGGCGACATAGACAAACCGCCCCAATCGCCCGTAAGGCTTCCATAGACGTAACGAGCCATACGGATAGCACCCTCACTCGTAGGATGCAAGGCATCGGGCAAAAGATGAGAGTAATTATACAGAGGGTCGCTCAAATTGATTAACTCCAGATTGCGCGCGTCGGCTATACGCTTAATCTCGGCTTGTATTTCGTCAAAATACTGAAGCGTACCTGTTCTAAAACGGCTATGCAAGGCCGTAATCGGCGACATCTGAGCGATAATCACACGCTTCATGGGGTTCTTATGTGTCAGCGAGTCTATCAAAGCATTATAATCACGCTTAAACTCGCTTGCGTAATTAGGCCAGTTGCGTGGGTCTGTATCATTAAGCCCTAGATGAATTACAAAAATATCAGCGTCCCAATCTAAAGCCTTCTTGAACTCAGGCATCTGCACATAAGGACGATGCCCCTTAAAGAGAAGCGTTGCGCCCGAATGTCCGAAGTTACCCACCTCGTAGTTAGGGCCAAGCAAACGCTGAAGGACCGAAGGGTAACTCTCCCACTCTGGGTCTTTCAGCAAGTAACCTGCCGTCACACTATTACCTATACAAGCGACTTTGATAGGCTCTGCGGCATAACTAACGAGCGACGCTAGGCACGCAAGCCCCATCAAACTAAATTTCCTTAACATATGACTATGGAATAAAATGTTTCTATTTATGAGACCATTGCATAATACGGCACTCGCTGTGTTATTATCGACATTCAGGCTTGGTCATTTACAAAAGTAAACTCCCTGCGCCTTCAGTCTCAATGCCTTGCGATTACCGCATTCTGCAAAGCCCCCAAAAGGACCAGTAAAACTTGTCCTTTTGGAGACCGTCGAGCGGTCTCCTATTTATCGTCCTGATAAGACTAGGAGTACACTCACATCGTGAGGCGAAATGCCGGGTATGCGCGAAG
>RBKG01000047.1 GCA_003640335.1 Porphyromonas sp. | reverse complement strand
TTTCGTTAAGCAAGACTTTGATTATGTACAACCTCCTTATCGTGAAGGTGGCGTTTCTGTTCCTCTGCATCTAATGGCTACAGCAAACCTTACTCAAGATATGCTTATTAGCCTTAAGCAAACTCTTTATCAGCTTGTTTATCGGCAGAAGTAAGTCTTCTAGATAGATAATTCTATTAGACGCTTAGGAGCACAACGCGCTTAATACTGCTTGCGTAGGTTAATGAGGGCATACCTCATACGTCCTAAAGCCGTATTGATACTCACACCTGTGAGGTCAGCAATTTCCTTAAAGCTCTTATCTTCCCACATGCGTAAGTGAATGACTTCCTGCTGGTCGGCAGGGAGCATAGCTATTTTGCTGTACAGTTCGTTGATACTATCTAGGTGAATAACTTGCTCTTCTCCGTTCAAGTCTTCGCTTGCAATGCCTTTGAAAGCGAGGTCTACAGTATCTTCATCACCGTAAGGCTCAAACTTAGCGGCAGTCTTTTCTCTACGGAAAGTGTCCATGATTAAGTTGTGGGTAATACGTGTTAGCCACTGCTTAAAGCGCGCACTTTCGGTATAACGACCAGCCTTGATAGTCGTCATCACTTTAATGAATGCATCTTGGAATATATCCTCTACCAAATCTTCATCTTGGATAGAGTAGCGTATATAGCCGTGTATATAGGCATCGTAACGCATCAAGAGTTCATCGAAAGCTTCATTACATCCTTGTTCGTAGAGCGAGATTAGCTGTTCGTCGCTCATATGTCTAAATCTCTTCATCGCTTTATCTAGCAATTAATGATTGGACTTCTAGTTATCTGCAAAAAATGTAATGTTCTATTCGATAGGCGTTACTTTTTATAGGTTCTTATGATGCAAAGTAAATCATTATTCTTTTAATACGCAAATTTTTAAGTGCATCAGTTTTTTACACTCTAGTAAGACGAACTAGAACTTTTATCCTTTCTCCTGAAGGATGTCTGCTACTTTATCGTATGTTTTGCCGTTGCGAATGGTAATACGCTTGTAGAAATCTTGTTTGATTAGCTTCTTGTGATAGGTAGATTTCAGATATTCAGCCTCATCGTACTTGCCCCAGAATATAGAGTGCTGCCCGATGTAAACTATTTCATTGTAGAGCTCGGACGTATTGATAAAGTCTAGAATACTTGCCTTGTCCGTATTATTGGGGATAAAGAGAACGTCACGTCTTGCTAAATCTCCTTGCCACCAATCTGGCAATTCAGCTTTTTCTGCTAAATAATCCTCTTTGTTCATCAATACAAAGGGAATAGGAAAGGCATAATCTCTTGCGAGTAAGTGAGCTATTACGGAACTACAATGCTCAAGGCTTTGAGTACTCCTAAAGAATAAGTTCCCACTGTTGATATAAGAACTAACATCTTCAAAGCCCTCGTTAGAGAGTGCTTCTTTCAAATCACTCATAGAGACTTTGTTTTTCCCTCCTACATTGACTCCTCTAAGTAAAAGCACATATACCATATTATGTAGATCTTAACTATATACTTCTATTATTTCGTCTTGCTCTTGAGGGAGGTCAATGTACCATAGATAGGTGTGCACTTGGAAGCCTTCGCCCAAAATCTTGCGAAGTAAATAACCATAATTGAGTACTTGCTCTCTATGTTGGGATTTGGCAATCCCAAATTTATAATCTATGATATCGGCTCTATCTGAATAAATAATAATTCGGTCAGGTCTGTACGATAAGTTATCTCCTAGGATAGGGTTCTCATTAAGCACGCGCCCACTGCCATCAAACCACGCTCGTGTATGCTCTTGTGTGATAAGCCTGCTAAGGAAGGTCTGCAATGCGTCACTGCGTTCGGGTGCTAAATAGCCTTTGAGCGTAGCTACTTGTATTGCCTTATCTAGGTCTTGCGCTGTCGTTATTTGGCTGAGTATCTCATGCATGATAATACCCTCATCACGCTTCGTTCTCTTGTCGAAGTGTGCTAATCCCTCTCTTAGTTCGGCAATGCGGTCTTGAGCTTCAAAACTTTGGATATTACTAATAGTTATGTTTTGTTCATCTGAAGTTTTGTTGCCTTTACTCTTTTCTTCCTTATACTGAGGTAGGTTTAGAGTGGATAGAGGTTCTAGATGACCAAGAGTTTGATATAGTGTTTCCCCAGCCTGCTCTTGCTCAAGGGCTAGATTAGGCATGGTATCCATCACGAGATTTATCATTTCGGAGGGAATATCCTCTTTCTTTTTGTCGGAAGGGAGCTTATCGGGGAGTAACCATATATGTAGCTCTTGTACTGCTCGAGTACTTGCTACATAGAGGATATTGATTGAGTCTTGAGCAGTCTCAAGGACTTCGTGGATATAGCTTGCAGCAAAGAAGGAGTTCAGTAGGTCTTTAGAGACTCTGATAGGTACGCAAGAAACAGCTTCACCACAGATGCTCTTTAGGGCTTCGGGCATATCGACCCATTGGTAGTTGTCATTGCGAGATTTGGGCTTCATTTCCCAGTTCAAGAATGGTATAAGCACAGCCCGATATTCAAGTCCTTTCGATTTATGAATTGTTTGGATTTGAATTTTGCGCTCATCTTCAGGCATATTAAGGCGCATCTTGTGCGCTGTATCTTGCCACATCGCGATAAAGTCAGCCATACTCTTACTGCGGTCTTGCTGGTAGGATAGAGCTGTATCAAGGAATTTGATGAGGTAGGCCGTTTCGCTAGTCTTGCTTTTCTCCTCAGCTTCTTCTGCTCGCTCGCCTTCCTGAGTATCATAGAATAGCTCACTGAAATGCTCAATGACCAATTCAATGGTTTCGTAAAGACTGCGATAACCCTTAGCAAGTAACTTATCCACACGCTCCATGTCTATGGCTTTCTGAGCAATCTTGAAGTACATTGTTTCGACTTCTTTGCGAGCTGTATCGTCGCTATCGTTAATCATAAGCTTAAGGATAGCCAAGATAAAGTCAATCGTCAGAATGTTGAGCGGAGCAAGAGCTTCATCAGAGACGAAGTCTAGCGAGTATTTATTGAGGTCAATAGTTTCACATTTAAGAGCTTCTTCTTTGGCTTTTGTGAGTATTTCGGCAATAGCTTTTGCTTGTTCTCTCGTGCGTACAAGAATGGCTATCTCATTAGCTTTAAGTCCTCTCTGCTGTAGGTCAATGACCAAATTAGGTATGCGTTCTTGAAGAATAGCCAAAGGTTCGTATGGCTCTTCCAAGGTAGGCGTTCTGGTATATTCGTGTATAACTACAGCCCCCTCTGCTTGCTTGGACTTTTCTTTGCTGTCAGGTATTTCCTGTGGTGTTTGATAGTCCTGAAAGAATGACGAAAGAGGAGCTAGCAAAGTCTCTGCCGCCTCTTCGTCTCCATTAAATAGCTCGGTGAAAGAGGATTTGTAGAGTTGTTGAGCTTTATTTATAAGCGTATGATAGAGTAAGTTGTTGAATTTGATAATTTGTGGAGCTGAGCGGAAATTTTTATTGAGTGGTTCTAGATGAACCATTTCTCTAAAATAGGCATTCACTTGTTCGCCGAGCAAACTGCTATCGCCCCCACGCCAACGATAAATACTCTGCTTAACATCTCCCACAATCAGATTGTCATGCCCATTACTTAAGGATTCTTCAAGCAATGGTCTAAAATTGTTATACTGTAATCGGCTCGTATCTTGGAACTCATCAATCATATAGCTGTTAATCTCAGTGCCGAGTTTCTCGTAGATGAATGAAGGTCCATCACTATCATCTAATACTTGACTAATGAGCTGTGCGGTGCTAGAGATGAGTAGGCTATGTTCTTCTTGGGTAATCTTATTGACCTCATCTTGTATAGACTTGATAAGGCCAAAGGAGGGTAATAGGTCGTAAATGGCTTGCAGACTGGTCTGTTCTAATCCGATACGACTGGTATAATCTTGATACTCATTAAGGAGGTGAGGTAGTTGGCTAGCTTCTAGAATAGCTCCCCATTTAGCTTGCTCTTTGCTTGCTACTAAGGATTTAATGTCTTCAGATGCTTTTTCAAATCGCTTGCTTGTCAGTTCTGAGTAATTACCATTACTTATTTTAAAGAATGGAGCAAGACCGCCCGATTTCTTGTAGGCTAGCATGTTTTCGTTAAGCCCAATACTCTCCAGTTCACTTAACACACGTGTACTATACGAGGATAGCCCACTCTTGATATTATTAAGGTGATTTGTGATATTGCGTTCAAGCTCCTCAATATCTTTGAGCTCAGGAAACTTATGTATTACGCCCCCCGTTCCTTTGATAAACTTCTCTTGAAATCCTTCTTTGGTTAATTCATTTGCAAGTCTTCCGATAATGCGTAGAGGATTGTGCCCATAACCATCAGCCATACGCCTCTTAGTTGATTTGAGTAGCCAAGACATCGGACTGCTAC
>RBKG01000092.1 GCA_003640335.1 Porphyromonas sp. | reverse complement strand
GGTAATAAGGCAGGGTGTATATTGATGATGCGATGAGGATAAGCTTGCAACCATGGCTCTGTAATCATATTCATATACCCAGCCAAAACAACCAAACTAATATCATGAGCAAGGAGCTGTTTGAGGGGTAATGTGCCCTCTCTCATCTCTTGATTAGTGAATGTATATGACGGTATTCCTAGCCTAGAAGCCCGCTCATGAACGCCTGCTTGAGCCTTATTACTCACTATACAAGAAACATTTACATGCTCATTTTGAGCAAAGTAACGAATAATCGCTTCGGCATTCGTTCCACTACCTGAAGCTAGGATTGCTATATTATCCATTCTTTTTTATTACCTTTGTGCACAAATTCTCAAACCTTGTGCATACGACCTATTCAATAGGTCATATACAAGGGACAGAACAAAGATAAGTAGATTAACTAATAAGTATTACATTAAATAAGAAAACAATTATGTCACAGATTGAAGAAAAGGTAAAAGAAATCATCGTTGATAAGCTAAACTGCGATGCAGACCAAGTTACTCCAGAAGCTAGCTTCACACAGGATCTAGGTGCTGACTCACTAGATACAGTTGAGCTTATCATGGAACTTGAAAAGGCTTTCGACACTCAGATTCCTGATGGCGATGCACAGAACATCAAGACTGTAGGCGACGCTATCAGCTACATCGAAAGCAAGCTAGCTTAATACCTTCCCAACAATCAGACCATGGAACTTAAAAGAGTTGTCATAACAGGTCTCGGTGCTATTACGCCTCTAGGCAACACCAAAGACGAGACTTGGGAAGCACTCAAGGCTGGCAAGAGCGGGTGTGGTCCTATCACACTCTTCGATGCCTCTAAGCACAAGACTTTCTTTGCATGCGAAGTTAAGGGCTTCAATGTCAATGACTATATCGACCGCAAAGAAGCTCGCAAGCTCGACCGCTTTGCTCAATTCGCTATGGTCGCTGCTGAGGAGGGCATCAAAGACTCTGGTCTAGACCTAGAGCAAGAAGATAAAACTAAAATAGGCGTAGTCGTAGCTAGCGGCATCGGAGGTCTTAGCACTTTCGAAGAAGAAGTTATGGGCTACGATAAGGAAAGAGGTCCTCGCTTCAATCCATTCTTCATTCCTAAGATGATTAGCGACATCGCTGCTGGTCATATCTCAATGAAGTACGGATTTCACGGTCCTAACTACTCTACTGCTAGTGCTTGCGCCTCTAGTACTAATGCCCTCATCGATGCAGCACATCTTATCCGCTTGGGTAAGGCCAATGTGATTATCGCAGGTGGTGCAGAGGCTAGTATCTGCGCTGCTGGTGTAGGTGGCTTCAACATGATGAACGCCCTCTCTACGCGCAATGATGATGCAGAAAGAGCTTCTCGTCCATTCTCTGCTAGCCGTGATGGCTTCGTAATGGGTGAAGGTGCTGCAATCCTCGTTGTAGAAGAGCTTGAGCACGCCCTTAAGCGTGGTGCGCACATCTATGCTGAGCTTGTAGGTACAGGACTATCGGCTGATGCTTATCACCTTACAGCTACACACCCAGAAGGCTTGGGTGCTAAGCTCGTGATGACTAATGCCCTTGAAGATGCAGGACTTAAGCCAGAAGACATTGACTACATCAACGTACACGGTACTTCTACTCCAGTAGGAGATATCAGCGAGATGAAGGCTATCAAGGATGTCTTTGGCGAACATGCTTACAATCTCAACATCAGTTCGACTAAGAGTATGACTGGTCACCTTCTTGGTGCTGCGGGCGCACTCGAAGCCATGGTAGCGGTTAAGAGTGTAGAGGAAGATATCGTTCCTCCTACAATCAACCACGCCGATGACGACGAAGATCCAGAGATTGACTACAAGCTTAACTTCACATTCAATAAGGCACAAAAGCGTCCAGTACGCGCTGCCCTCTCGAATACATTCGGCTTCGGAGGTCACAATGCGAGTGTCATATTCAAGAAGTACGAAGCTTAATAATGAGCTAACGAATTATAGTTTTAATCACTGAAAATGATTCGTGAACTTATATTCAGAGTACAAAGGCTCTTCGGCATGAAGCACGAAGAGCCTTTGCTCCGTTTACCTGAAATCTTAGGTTTCTATCCTAGAGACTGGAGCTACTATCAATTAGCATTCACGCATAGCTCTGCGAGCGATGTTACAGATGATGGCTATCGCCTCAATAACGAACGCTTAGAGTTCCTTGGGGACAGCGTTCTCTCGACAGCTATTAGCCACCACCTTTATATCGCTTACCCTCATTGGGACGAAGGTGCACTCTCAAAGCGTCGCTCAACGCTTGTCAAGAGAGCTGTTAATAATGCCGTGGGGCAGAAGATGGGCTTAGGGGATTTGCTTAAGATTAAGCATGACCACCACCAACGCCTCAGTGCAGACACCTACGGTAACACCCTTGAAGCACTTATCGGAGCTATATATCTTGACCGTGGCTATGCCGTTGCTGAGCGATTTGTTTTGCTTCGTATCCTACCTATGTTCCAAGAGCTTGAAGCAAGCCTTGTAGAGAAGACGACGAATTACAAGAGTCTACTCCTTGAATGGGTACAACAGCATCACCTACTCCTCGAGTTTAGAATGCTCTCTGAACCCAAGAAAGCAGGTGGCACATTTGTCTGCGCGATTTATATCGACGAAAAGCGCATCAGCATAGGGCGAGGACCGAATAAGAAAGAAGCTCATCAAGAAGCTGCTCACTTAGCATTGGAAGCACTCAAGGCTGCTGACCCGAACATTGCTAAGGAAATCAAACAGAATGATTTTTTAAACTAAGCCTTATTGAATAAAAACATTACATAGTTCTAATTAAACGGAAATGGGATAGCAAACTAGTTTGCTATCCCATCTTCATATATTCACTCTATGTATGATATTAAACAGCTCTCAAGAAACCATCATCACATAGTCTAATCGCTGGGGCATCACTCTGCTCCAAACAATAAGGTACAGCCAAAGCAAGACCTGCACGCTCCAAACGAGCATAATGCTCAGAATTACGCAAATAAGTCTCTAGTGCTGACGCAGAAGAGCCTACTTGCTTGGCAGTATCTCTCAGTAATAAAGCAGCATCACCTTCTGCCTTTCCCCACGAACGCTGCTCTACCTCTAGAGCTAACACTCCGGCATACAAACAATCCTCCAAAGACAACTGCCCCTTCCAGCCTGCAGCGAGTACGACGACTTCTTCACGCCCCATAGACTTTAGGTAATCCAAGGTCGCAGGCATATTACGGAAGCTTCCCACTAAAATCTCTTGAGCACCAGCAAGGCGAGCAATCTCCAAGCTACGTGTACCATTCGTTGTTGTCATCACAATCGTACGTTCGCCCACAAGCTCACGCGTATAAGCGAGAGGGTCATTGCCTAAGTCTGCGAAGTCACAGCGCAAGACATTACGCTCGGCAGCCATTAGATAGCCTTCTCTGCGCCCAAGCTCTTCACATTCCTCGACCGTTGCTACTGCAAGGATAGCACTTGCGCCCTCGGCAAAGGCAGTAGACATGGTTGTTGAAGCTCTAAATATATCTGTAATAATTACGCTAGCTCCCTCTCTGTGATAAAGGCTATAGAGTTCGGGACTAGGGCATAAGTAAATGTTCATTGGAAATAAATATCTGTACTAATGTGAGCAATATCTAAAGGCTGGCTAACAAGCGAACAATAGAGCAAGGCATGCCCCGTAGCAGACAGCATCTCTATATCATTTGCGCCATCACCTATCGTTAGTGTCGCTTCAGAAGACACACGAGCATGAGGGTCTTTCTCGGCAAACTGCCTCTTCTCCTTAGCTCCAATAATCGCTTCCTCTAAGGCTCCCGTCAGCGTCTCATCATCATCTTCTAGCAAGGGCATAGAGGCGATATACTCATTAGCATTAAGCCTTATGCACATGTTATGCACATAAGGAGCAAGATTACTACTAGCCAAATCGAAGCGTAACTCCTCACCCTGCACAAAGTAACTAAAGAGCTCAGCCCCTTTAGTTAAAGGTATTTGATAAGCAAACTCTTCTAATGTAGTAGCTCCGATACCACGCAACCATTGTACACGATGACGGAAGTTCTCTTCAAAAGCACAATGCCCACTCATAGCATGTTCCGTCTCGGCCTTCATCATCTCTTCTTGAGCCTTACCACGCACAAGGGCAACAAGCAATTCATCTCGCACGAGCGTACCATCGAGGTCTGAGACAATGCGCTTAATCGCTTGAGCGTCCTTACTTCTCAAATAAACGGCACAAGACTGTGAGCGCACCAAAGGGAGCAAACCTGTTATTAGAGTTTGCTTAGCATCTATCGCTAGTGTTTCACCCAATTCCCATTGGTAAATATCCATTGCACCATCGGCACTCACACGCGCATCTAATTGCTTCGGAGCATAAGGCGCTATCA
>RBKG01000019.1 GCA_003640335.1 Porphyromonas sp. | reverse complement strand
GCCTTGGTACTTTCGTCTTCCTTCTTTTGAAGGTCTCTCTCTTCGGCCCACTTCTTCATATCGCGCTGACGAAGCTGGTCAATAATTGCAGGAGTCTCTATGTCCTTAGTCTCAACCTCAGTCCAGCTTGAGCAGCTAGAGAAAGCTAGAAGACCAAGAGAAAGAGCTAGTCCCGTCTGATATATCTTATTCATATCGGATATTATTCTTTTTTATTAGTCTTATTACTTAGTGAAGCAACGGATTCTTATCCCACCAAAGAGGAGTAGCAGCATTGTCACTTCCGCCAAGAAGCTTAGTAGCAGCAGTTACATTAGCTGTATTTTCTCTCTTTTCTACCTGAGGGAATGGCATACGACGCACACCATTTTTAGAACCATCACTATTAGCAACGCTAGAGTTTGTACGATTCTCAAAGACTGTAATCTGACGAGGATATCCTGTACGGCGCCATTCACTCCAAGCTTCTTGTCCGTCAGGGAAGATCGCAATGTACTTCTGAGTAATAATCTGCTCTAGGTGTTGCTCATCCGTAGATACAGCATCCCAGTTCTTGCTGATACGAGAAGGTGCATCTGCATTATAGTTACTATGGATAGCATCTACATAAGCAGAAGGAAGACCACTCGCTGTAGTGTAGTTACCCGCTTGAAGACCATTCTCTTCAAAAGACATAGCTACACCCTTATTATATAAATCCTTAGCGTTAGCAGAGATTAGACCAGCTAGAGCTGCTTCAGCTCGAAGGAAGTACACTTCACTAGCCTTCATCCAGTAAGTAGGCGTATTATCCTCTACATTAGGCACCGAATATTCTTTATATTCATCAGCCTTCGCTCCTTGAGGAACACCAGTACGGACAGCAAAATAATCTGTACGATTATTATTCTTTCCCTTACGGAAATACTTCTCTATACGAGGGTCATTATATCCCTTGAGATAGCTATAGATTGTTGCCCCCATACGTAAGTCACTATAATCATCCCATAGGAGCTTAAGTGAGTTCATGTACGTGAAACGAGCACTATTCTTAAGCTGAGCGACTTCATCTGTCTTTTCGATAAGACCTCCAGGGTGCTGAGTAGCCTTCATTGCATACTCACGTGCAAGATTAGCATCAGCAAAGCGAACACGCATAGCAAGACGAAGCATCAGTGAGTTACCTAGCTTAATCCATTTCTTAACATCGCCAAGATAAACGCCATCAAAACCATCAAGAATCTTATCACTAGTAGCGCCATACTCTGTGAGAGTCTTCACTGCTGTCTCAAGTTCCTTGAAGAATGAACGGTAAATATCTTCTTGACTATCATAAGCTACACGAAGTTCACCCTGACCAATCTTAGAATAAGGAAGAGGACCGAACATATCCGTAGCTCTGTGCATAGCTTGAATCTTAATAATCTGAGCTACAGAGAATACAGACTGGTTGAGTAGGTCTTTTTCCTTATACACAACCTTACCATCAGCCTGACGTTCTCTTACGTGTGTAAGGTCACGAATCTGCATCCATGGGTTAATAATGTTATTGAATGCTGTAGAGTAAGAGTAGTTTACCCAACCTTCAATCATATAATAAGTGGTAAAGTTATTACCATTATTAAACTTATTAACCATAGGAGAGAAATACCCAGCCCAGTTATCACTAGCAAGGTTTAACATCACCTGATACTCATTAGGGCGATCTGTATTTTCACCTGGACCACGTGTAGGAATTACACGCTTTTCAAAATCAGGGAAGTACCCACCAAGGTCGACACCATCACGGTTCTTTTCCTCGGCATTAGGGTTTAATGGATTCCTATTAATCGACTCAAAGTCAGCCGTACAACTTGCAGCAAACGCGCCGACAACAAGTACTAAAGCTCCTCTAAGAGCTGTTTTTATAAACTTATTGTTGTTCATAATTCAATATTCTTGATTAGAATTCAACCTTTACGTTAAATCCAAGAGTACGCTGTGAAGGCACCATAAAGAATTCTGTACCAGTATAAGTACCTGTAGATGCAGTTACCTGTGGGTCAAAAGGAGCCTTATTGTAAATCATCAGTAGGTTACGACCTGTAAGAGCAACCTTCAGACCCTTCACACCCCAGAAAAGGAGGTTCTTAGGAAGGCTATATCCAAGAGAAAGCTCCTGTAGACGAACGTTAGTTGCATCATAAGTATAGTAAGCCATTAAGCCCTCTCCACCAATAGTTTGGTAGAACTTCTGAGCATCATAACGTTCACCCTGATAAAGAACTCCACCAGCATCACGAGCATCTCCACTTCTCTTAGACACACCATAAGCATCTAAGACAGCCTGAGTACCCGAATTTACAATACCTCCGAAGCGACCATTGAGAAGGAAGCTAAGAGAGAAATTCTTGTAATTAATAGTATTGCTCCAACCTAGAGTAAAGTCTGGGTTTGAACTACCAATCTTAATACGTTGGCTGCGGTCAATTTCATATAGACCACTCTTACCCTCAATAAGCTTGCCATCTTCACCCTTAGCAAGGATACCTTCTACATAAATATCTCCAATTTGGTCTCCTTCACGAAGATAAGCACCACTGATTTCAAGGTCGTTCTTACTGAAACGCTGACCTGTTACAGGGTTAAGATAATCACGTACAAGCTCCTTGATTAAGTTTACGTTACGTGTATAAGTAACATTTGAGCTCCAATTAACCTTACCGAAGGTATCTTCAAAACCAAGAGCAAGCTCTACCCCAGTGTTCTGTACATTACCAGCCTGAACATAGAAGCCAGAATAACCAGAAGATGGTTGTAATGAAGAAAGGAATGTTTGGTTAACAGTATTTGAACGATAAAGCGTTACATCCAAATTAACCTTACCTCCAAACCAACGAGAGTTAACACCTACTTCGTAAGAGTGTGTACGCTCAGCCTTAAAGTCTGGGAATGGATAAGTTGATAGAGGAGTTACACCCTTTGCAGGACTTAATGGATAGGTAACTGTTCCTGGCGTAATACCAACCTGTGTGATAGGAGAACCCACTTCCGTATAAGAAGCACGTACCTTCAAGTAGTTCATAAAGCTAGGAAGCTTAACCATTTCACTAATAATACCTGAAAGACCTACTGAAGGATAGAAGATTGATGGTTCTACTGAGTTTACTAGCTGTGAAGCCCAGTCGTTACGACCAGTTACAGTCAAGTAAAGCATTCTCTTATAAGCAAGTTCCGCACTACCGAAAACAGCGATATTGCGTGTATGGCTATAAACCTGACCTGGCGCAGAGTTACTAGGGTCATAGTTATTTGCCGAGAACAAGTTTGGAATATGGAAGAGACGTCCTCCCATAGTGTTACCGGTCTTATGGCGGTCTTCATAACTTGTACCAACGTTAGCTGTAAGATGCAGATCATCACCGAAAGGCTTATCTATATTTACGATAAAGTCAGCATAAGTCTGATTGAAGTTATCGTTACTATTTGTATAAGATCCCTTCTCACTACCTGCCAGCAGACGAGTAGTAGAAGCATATAGCTTCTGCTCTACAGTAGTATTTGCATTGTCGATACGGATACGTCCTGCTACATTAAGCCACTTCAATATATCGTACTTAACATTTGCAGTCAACATATAACGCTTCTTCTGAGATGTAAACATTTCACGGTTTACAATCCAATAAGGATTTTCAGTAAAGAAGCCTTCTCTCTGTACTAGATGAGGCCAGTTCTGCTCAGCTATACGACGAGCAGGATTATAGGCTTCATAAGCCTTCATGAGAGAAGCATCCTCTCCTCTTGGGAAGAGATAAAGTGATGTAAGTGGATTATAGTAACCACCTTCACTGAACATATTTTGGTCTCCCTGAAGAACATAATTCGCACTTAAGTCTAGGTGCAACTTATTATCTAGGAAGTTTGCTGTATTACGACCGCTAAAGTTGTAACGGTAATATCCATTAGAAGGAATGATACCTTGAGCATTAGTGGTACCTACAGAAACGAATGTTTGATTATCCTTATTACCCGTTGAGAGAGTCAAAGAGTTTGTTAGGTTAGTTCCTGTTTGGAAGAAGTCTACTGGATTATACGAAGAAGGTGTAGCTAGTTTAGCTCCCCAAGAACGGAATGACCCAGCTTCGTTTCCATATGTATTTTGGAACTGAGGCGTTACAAATGGAGTGAAGAAGTCCAAACCAGTAGAGAAGTTTAGACGAGTCTTACCTTCTTTACCCTTCTTTGTATTGATGATGATTACACCATTAGCAGCGCTTGCTCCATAAAGGGCAGCAGCAGAAGGTCCGGTAAGCACTGATAAGCTTTCAATATCTTCAGGGTTGAAGTCTGAGATACCTTCACCACCCCCAGGGCGACCATAACGACCACCTGAAGAACGATTATCATTTCCGATAGGTACACCATCCACCACATATAGCACGTTGTTATCCCCAGCGAT
>RBKG01000144.1 GCA_003640335.1 Porphyromonas sp. | reverse complement strand
TAGACAAAATTTAAACACGAGTCTTCCCCACATTTTAAGTGCAATAATAGTGGCTCCGATAGTAGAAGAGATGTTCTATAGACATGTGCTATTGAGGTTATTTTTGCGTACCTATCGCTCTCCGCTCTTAGCGATTCTATATTCCGCGATATTATTTACAATGCTACATGGTCAAATCTTAATAAAACCCATATTGATAGTTCCATACTTAACAAGTGGGATTGTTTTGGGCTACCTATATTATAAATCAAACTCTGTCTGGTTTTGTATCCTAATGCATTCATTGGCAAATGCAGCAGGATATCTTTCTCTTGTCTTATTTTTCTGAAACTGTTTTTTTAGGGAGTTGCCCTCTCTTGTGATTGTTGGAGTTGTTCAGTCATTCCTATCCCTGTGTTGCTCTTAAGGGAGGAATGTGCAACCCTCCATCGCATGACTGACTATAATGAGACCATTGCATAATACGGCACTCGCCGCGTTATTTTCGACATTCAGGCTTGGTCATTTACAAGAGTAAACTCCCTGCGCCCTCAGTCTCAATGCCTTGCGATTACCGCATTCTGCAAAGCTCCACAAAAGGACAAGTAAGACTTGTCCTTTATGAGACCGTGCAACGGTCTCATAATCTAGATATTTAGATTATACTTATCTTTGCATGCAACAAACGGTATATAGATGAAGAAGTATAACGGAGTAACGACACTCTCAGCTGTTCTCTTGGCTCTTAGCTTGACAGCCTGCCAAGATGATGCCCGTAAAACCTTCGTTGTAGAGGGTACTGTATCGGGTGGCGCTGGAGAAATGCTTTTCCTTGAAGAGGTTGGCACAGGTAATGTCCTTAGCCTAGACTCTGTAAAACTTGATGAGAAGGGCGCATTCAGTTTTCATCATAAGGGAACTAATTACCCTATGTATTATAGTTTGAGATTAGGCGAAGCGAGCATTCCTTTTGTTGCCGACTCATTGACACATATCAAGCTAGAAACCCAAGCTAAAGCCTTCTTTACGGCTTATCGCCTTACGGAGGCCGACCCTTTTAATCATCAGATTAGAGAGATTGCGACGTTACGTTACCGCACAGAGCGAAGTGTTGATAGTATTGCTCAGCGTTATCAAGCTGGTGCGCTCACACCGGCAGAGCAACAGTTTGCGATAGACTCCATTCAAAAGAGCTTTAAGAGTTATTTAGCATCACACTTCATTTATGTAGACCCTAAGAGCCCAGCCGCTTACTTTGCGCTTTATCAGCGTAAGGGCGATGTTCCCTATTTCTCTATATATGAGGAAGGCGATGACCGTGCCTTTGCAGCCGTGGCTACTGCCTATGAGCTTTATTATCCCGAAGCCCCATATCTTAGCTTTCTCAAAGACGAAGCCCTCAAGGCTATTGCGATAAGGCGCATACGTAGAGGTGAAAGTGCAGAGCTTACTAGCCCTGACAGCCTTAAACAGTAACTTCTATAATGACGCGTCAAGAGAGATTTAAGGCTATCATTGAATACTTCGAACGGACTATGCCCATAGCCGAGACGGAGCTTCACTATACTACACCATTTGAATTATTAGTTGCGGTCGTCCTCTCCGCTCAATGCACGGATAAGCGTGTGAACATGGTTACACCTGCGCTCTTTATGGAGTATCCCACTGCGGAGCGTATGGCAAAAGCTTCTGTTGAGGAGATATTTGAATATATTAGAAGCATTAGTTATCCCAATAATAAGGCTAAACACCTTGTCGGCTTAGCTGAGAAGTTAGTTCGTGATTATGGAGGAGAAGTGCCACAAGGACGAGATGAGCTGATGACGCTCCCCGGTGTAGGGCGTAAGACTGCGAACGTTATTAGTTCGGTTATCTTTGACGAGCCAGCTATGGCCGTTGATACGCACGTCTTCAGAGTCAGCGAGCGCATAGGACTGACGACACGTAGCAAGACGCCTTTAGCTACTGAGAAGGTGCTAGTCAAGTATTTACCTGAGGACATTATCCCTAAAGCCCACCATTGGCTTATCCTGCATGGTCGCTACACTTGCATCGCACGTAAGCCCAAGTGTACAGCCTGCGGACTTACTGAGGTCTGCCGATATTATCAAGGAAAACAAAAAACAATAAGTAATAAATGATTATGAAACGCATTTACACGCTAATTTTAGCGGCTCTTGCTCTGTTGAGTTCTTGTACAGGCAACAAGAAGGCAGAGGAAAACGTTGAAACACTCCGCATCGGAGTTATGCCTAGTGTAGACCATTTACCACTAGCGATAGCACAAGAACAGCATTATTTTGATTCACTAGGCTTAAATGTAGAGCTTGTGCGCTTTACTTCGCCTATGGAACGTGATGCCGCTCTACAAGCAGGCGAACTTGATGGTACTATCAGCGACTACACAACGGTTATGACTCAGAATGCTAAGGGTCTATCTGTAAAGTTGCTCTCTTCTACAGATGGTCTGTTCAGCTTTATTGTAAATCCTAAGTCAGGCATCAAAACGCTTGCAGACCTTAAGGGTAAGAAGGTTGCACTATCAAGCAATACTGTTATTGAGTTTGCTACTGACCAAGTACTTGCTAAGGCTAAACTAGAGCCTACAGACATTACTAAGGTGGAGGTTCAGAAGATACCTCTTCGCTTAGAAATGGTTGCTAAGGGCGAAGTAGATGCAGCTATCTTGCCTCAGCCTTTTGCTCAGATTGCACAAGAAAAAGGTCTTGTAGCTCTTAAGGATGTTCTTCTTCCCGGTTCTGAAGAAACGCTCGTTACTGGTCTTGCTCTTGATAGCAAGCGTACAGAGGGTAAGGACGCTGCTATTCAGAAGCTCATCAAGGGTTATAATCAAGGTGCAGACTATCTCAATAATAACGAGATTGCTCACTGGGCTCCTGTTGTAGCCAAAGAACTTAAGGTTGATGAAAACGTTGTAAGCCACATGTCTTTCGGCTATTTCTCTCCTATTACAAGCCCACAAGCTAAGAGCATCGATGCTGTCGCTAAGTGGCTCAAGGCAAAGGCGCTTATCCCTAACGACTACAAAGCAGAGAACTGCATTATGGGCGGTATCTAATACAATGCCTTATCTAGAAATAAACGCACTTAGTCTCGATTACACATCGGGCAAACAAATAACCCCTGCTCTAAGAGATATAAGTTTCTCTCTTGAGCAGGGGCTTATCTGTGCTCTGACGGGTCCTTCGGGTGGTGGTAAATCATCGCTCCTTAATGTCTTGTCGGGAGTTATTCAGCCTACAAGCGGAAGTATTACTCTTGCAGGCGAACCCATCAATCCTAAGCGTCATCAGATTGCTCTAGTGCCACAGAGTTATGGCTTATTGCCATGGAAAACAGCTTACGAGAATATCCTACTACCCGAAACGCTTGGACGTAGGAGTGTGAGCCGAGAGACTCGCCTTGAAATCATTGAGAGTCTAGGTTTGCAGGACTTGCTCCAGCGTTATCCACACGAACTGAGTGGTGGGCAGTGTCAAAGAGTGGCACTAGCGAGAGCTTTCGGCATGCAACCCGATTTGCTCCTTCTTGACGAACCCTTCAGCGCTTTAGATGTCGTTACTTGCGAACGTAGCCGACAGCTCTTCTTGGACTTGTGGCAGCGTTATCCGACGACGACATTACTTGTTACGCACAATCCCGCAGAAGCGACAGCTCTCTCTAGCCGTGCTCTTGTTATAGGCGGTAAGCCGGGACGTATCCTCTGCAATCTCTCAGATTATGAGGAGAGCGAACTTCGTCAGCAATTAAGTAAGGCTTATACATATTCAGGTTATGAAGCGTAGACTACAAGCTATTTTACTCGGAGCTGTTAGCTTGCATCTGCTTTGGGTGCTCCTTGCGTGGCTTATCGATAACTCGGCTCTGCCTTACCCTTGGCTGGTGTATCAGCATTTGCCTAGCTTGCTTACGGGTGAAATGCTTGCACATCTTGGTTTGAGTGCTTTGCGTGTATTGCTAGGCATCTTGTACTCTCTACTAATCGCTATTCCTATTGCTCTGCTTCTTTTTAGTTCGCATAGGATAGGTCGTATTCTAGAGACGCTGATTTATTTGAGCTACCCCATACCTAAGTTGGCTTTGCTTCCTATTGTGATGCTGCTCTTCGGCTTAGGGGAATCAACGAAAGTGATAATGATTGTCTTGATTATTCTCTTTCAGCTGGTGATTGGCTTGCGTGATAGTCTAAGACAAATACCGAGAGATAAATTAGCCTTGATGTCTTCTCTTGGTGCTAATTATTGGCAATGTCTGCGCCATGTCTACCTGCCTGCGATTCTGCCCGACTCGCTCAGTGCCCTGCGCATAGCCCTTGGTACTGCTATATCTGTGCTCTTCGTCACAGAGACTTATGGCTCTACGCTTGGTATGGGAGGTTATATCGTAGAGGCATGGATGCGTGTGAATTATTTGGATATGTACGGTGGTATTATGATGTTA
>RBKG01000201.1 GCA_003640335.1 Porphyromonas sp. | reverse complement strand
CTTTGATATTTCTCATCGTAACACTTTTTGCGGTATCGCTTTACTCAATCAGTACGGCTTCTACGGCTGAAATCGCGGAATCCTATTTTAAGGGAAGTACAGGTCCTGTTTTTGGGCATGTTATGAAGATGGTAGTCGGCTTCATTGCTCTCGTTGTATGCGCTGTATTGCCTGCCCGCAATATGCGTATTCCTATCGCTCCGGCATATATACTGATGTGTATTGTGCTTGTTTTGTTGTTGCCAGTCTTTGGTAAAACGCTTAATGGAGCTACTCGTTGGATACGTCTTCCTTTTATCCCGATGGATATACAGCCCTCGGAGTTTCTGAAGCTCGGCTTAGTGTTCTTGTATGCTTTCTTTGGCTCTGAGCGACTAAAGGAATCTCCTGATAAAGACCCGCAATGGTTTCTACACTATGGAATGCCGTCTATTCTTGCCTTTTTTCTGATTCTTATAATAGGAATTCAGAATGTTTCTACTGGTCTGATTTTGTTGATATTTATTGTCCTATATCTCTTTGTTCTCAGACTGCCGATGAAGATATGGATGGGCGTTTCGGGTGGTTTTATGGCACTTGTTGCTGTCGGTTTTATAGGGCTATATATGATACCGAAGAGTTCTCTATCTGTTGATAGTCGTCTGTATACAGTTAAATGTCGTATTGAGCGTAAGCTTAGCGCTACAAGCTCTGATGAGTTTGAGATTAACGACCAAAATAGACAAGAGAAATACAACAAAATAGCCTTAGCTAATAGTCGCTTATTCTTGGGGCAAGGCTTCGGGCGTAGCAAGATGAAAGATGTTTTGCCCATGGCTAGCTCGGACTATGTGTATGCTGTCTTGATAGAAGAGTTAGGGCTAGTAGCCTTAATCGGAGTGCCTGCTTTGTATGTGTGGTGGTTTGTGATTGCTGGCATCTTAGCCAAGCGAGAGAAAAATCCATTCTTGCAAGCTGTGCTTTATGGTATTGGTCTTGTTTTCCCTTTGCAGGCCCTCGTCAATGTCGTCGTTGTGAGCGGACTATTTACTACGGGGCAGCCTTTACCTTTCTTAAGTGCTGGGGGCTCATCATTGCTTGCTAGCTGTATCGCCTTAGGCTTTATGCTGTCTATTAGTAAGCGTCAGTATGAGCGTCTTCATGAGCAGCCTAAGGAATTATCAAAGTAAATTGGTGTTGCGCTAATTGGTATAAGAATTATTCCCTAAGGATATAAAAACTTAGTAGAGATGGAACAAACGAAAACTATTAGTCGTGTCATTATTAGTGGAGGCGGTACGGGCGGTCATATCTTCCCTGCGCTATCTATCGCTGATGCTATACGTGCCAAATATCCCGAGGCGACCATTCTTTTTGTCGGAGCTGAGGGGCGTATGGAGATGACGCGTGTACCTGCGGCTGGATACAACATAATCGGCTTGCCTGTTCAAGGCTTGCAACGTACACATATATGGCGCAATGTGGGGGTGATTAAGAACTATCTGCTAAGCCTATATAAGGTGCGCAAGACTATTAAGTCCTTTAATCCCGATGTCGTAGTTGGTGTGGGCGGTTATGCGAGTGCGCCAACGCTTAAGATGGCGCAGATGCTCGGTATCCCCACCCTCATTCAAGAGCAAAATTCGTACGCAGGGGTAACAAATAAGTATTTGAGTAACTCGGCTAATCGCATTTGTGTCGCTTACCCTGATATGGAACGTTTCTTCCCTAAGGATAAGATTGTGCTAACGGGTAATCCTATTCGTCCTCAGATTGAACATCTGTCTGTTGATAGGGCAGAGGCACTTGCTTACTTTGGCTTAGAGGATAAGGGGCAAGCTATTGTCCTTGTTATTGGAGGAAGCTTGGGCGCACGCACGATCAATGATAGCATCGCTCAGCATTTAGCTGAGTGGGAGGCTTCGGGTGTGACGCTTATTTGGCAGACAGGTAAAGGCTATATCGATGAAGCGCAGTCGAAGCTATCCAATTATAAAGGTTCAGTCTATTGCTCTGCCTTTATTGATAGAATGGATTATGCTTATTCTTTAGCAGACCTTGTGGTGTCTCGTGCTGGTGCAAGTACTATTTCGGAGCTTTGTCATTTGGGTAAGCCTTCTATTTTAGTGCCTTCGCCTAATGTAGCCGAAGACCACCAAACCAAAAATGCAGAGGCGCTTTCGACACGCTCGGCAGCGGTACTGATTAGAGATGTGGATAGTCGCTCGGAGCTAAGTGCGACTGCGCTCGCTCTTGTAGCTGATAAGGACAAGCTCTCTCGCCTAGGAGCAGGGGCAAAGGCTCTTGCAGAAGGGCAATCGGCAGAGCGCATCTTGTCAGAAATAGAAAAGATTGTTCTAGCTAAATGATTAAATTCGGCAAGTAATCTGATTCGCTTGTCATAATTATAGGGATAAGTGGTAGTCGTTTTGGGCGATTACCACTTATTTTTATAACTTTGTGTACAAACATAAGAGAATTAAGCACATGAAATTATCAAGAATAGACTTACAGGTACTAGATATTGTATCGAGAGACGCTCGAATAACCATTAAGGATATGGCCGAAGAGTGTGGTGCCTCTCGTTCTTCAGTTAACCAACATCTTATGAGCTTGATGGCGGCTGGAGCAATCGCTAGCTCTGGTTTTCAAATCAACCCTAAGATATTAGGTTATGGCACTTGTACCTATGTGGGTATCCATATACAGAGAGGTGCTACCTTGAGAGAAGTTATTGAGGACCTCAAGATGATTGATGAGATTGTGGAGTGTCATATCACAACGGGTTCTTATGCCTTGCTTATTAAGTTGTATGCGAAGGATAATACAGACCTCTTGCGCATTCTTAACCAAAGTATACAGAACATCGAAGGCGTTGCAGGTACAGAGACTCTGATTTCTCTAGAAATGGCTTTCGATAGAAACATACGTATCCCAAGCCACAACAAGCGGAAAGAACATAAGTAATATGCAGGAGGAAGAACGCTTAAAAAGCTTCTCTCTTTTTGAACTCGTCTCTTCGGTTCGCCGTTGCATAGAGAGTTCGTTTAATAAGAAATACTGGATCCGAGCCGAAAGCAGTGATGTACGCACTGCTGGCGGTTCGGGTCATTGTTATTTAGAGCTACTAGAGAAAGATGAGGCGCATAACGTCAAAGCTCGTGTGCGTGCCAATATATGGCGACAGAGTTATCTGACGATTAGCGAGCGACTGAAGGCTGCTGGCTTGCCTCCTCTTGCTTCGGATATGAGCCTTTTGTGCCTTGTGCAGGTGCAGTATCATGAGCAATATGGCTTAAGTTTGCTTATTCATGATATTGACCCTAGTTACAGTCTAGGTGAAATCGCTCGCAGACGTCAGGAAACTATTCAGCGTCTTAAGCGTGAAGGCGTTTATGATGCCAATAAGGCAATCGATTTGCCCCGCCCATTACATAAGCTCGCTATTATATCCTCGCCTACGGCTGCTGGTTTTGGTGATTTCATGAACCAACTGATGGGCAATGCCTATGGCTTTAAGTTTTACACAGCCCTCTATATTGCTCAGATGCAGGGCGACCGTACGACAGAGAGCGTGATTGCAGCCCTTGAGCGTGTCGCCAAAAACTTGGATAAGTTCGATGCCGTGGTGATTATTCGTGGTGGTGGTGCGACGAGCGAATTACGGGCTTTTGATGATTATGACTTGTGCTACTACTGTACTCAGTTTCCTTTGCCGATTATTTCGGGTATCGGTCATGAACGAGATGTGAGCGTCTTAGATATGGTAGCCAATACTTCGCTTAAGACGCCTACTGCCGTAGCGGAGTTTTTGATACATGGCATGCTTCGTGAATATAATGAGGTCGAGTTGCGTCGTGAGCGTCTGATGTCCGATGTGGCACTTAAGCAAACAGAGTGGCATAGGAAACTTGATGAGCAATGCCTCAAACTCCCTAATGTGGCAGGGCGACTTCTGCAACGAGAGCAATTACGACAAGCCAACCTAAGGCAGAGGCTTGTAATGGCTTCTAAGAGTGTGCTAGATAGGGAGCGCCGTTTAGTAGAACGAGTAAGCACAATTTTGCCCCTTCATCTGCGTTCTTGTTTACAGCGTGAACGTCAGACCTTGGAGCAGAGTATACAAAGATTGAAAATGCCTGTTAGGCAACATCAGGCTCGTTATGAGACTGAGCTATCGGCACGAGAGCAGAGTTTGCGTCTTGCACACCCCGATAATATCCTCAAGAGGGGCTTTGCGGTCGTGCGCCAATCGGGTAAGCTAATTACCTCTGGAGCCTCTATTGCTTCGGGCGATAAATTAGAAATACAATTAGGTAAATCAAAATTATCTGTCACAGCTGATTGATAACTATCAGAAAATGCTAACTTTGTTACGCCTCTATCAATAAGATAGTCTTAAGAGGTAGTGATAGTTTTTAGATAAGTAATATCAAACATCAAACATCAAGATATGGACTCACAGATACA
>RBKG01000033.1 GCA_003640335.1 Porphyromonas sp. | reverse complement strand
AATGACCAAGCCTGAATGTCGATAATAACGCAGCGAGTGCTGTATTATGCAATGGTCTCCTAATGAGCTAAAGCTTTCTGATGATTGATAGCTGGATTAGCATACATTTCTAGAATGCGAGCCTTAAGATAGTCTTCATCTCGTTGAACGCCCTCAGGCAATACAATCTTATTCAACTGCCCGTCAAGATATTTAACGAACTCAGCTTGCTCCTCGGCAGTATAATACTTGCTGTTATCTGACGAGCCTTTCAGCATATCTAAGGCAACGTAATTGCTCGGATAAAGCGTATAATTGCGATGTATCTCCTTATCCATTATCTCAGCTACACGTTCGGGCTGCTCACTAGCAGGGATACTTACCCAATCATAATTGTCAAGCAAACTATTCAAGGGCTTACCTATCGTAAATGATACTCTACCCTTATAGCCAGTAACACCTGTACGCATATTGATAGCATCATCTTGAGGACTCTTCTTAAATCCTTCAATATCACGCTTGCATTGCATCTCTTGAGCCTTGAGATAATCACAAGGGTCATATTCATAGCTACAAGTAAGAGGCACGATATTCAGAGAGCGTAGATTATCTACAAAAGAACGTGTAGCACCTCCTAGGCTGAGCATCTTTAGCAACGCAGGCTGAGTCCTATCATCAGAGTTCTTAGCTCTCCCCTCACGCTGAGCAATCCATAAGGGAATACCATCAAGGATAGCATCATTCATATAGCTTGATAGCTCCTTAGCCGCAAGTAACACTTCACGACCTTGCAAATTACGTCTTACAAGGAAGTTACCATTAAGCTTTACCAACTTCTCTACCCAAGGACGAACAAGCAGATTATCACCTATCGCGATTTCTGGGTATTGGAACCCTGCATCATAAATAAGCACATTCAAGAAAGCAGAATCAAGGATAATATCTCTATGATTAGAGATATAAGTGTAAGCACATTCAGGCTTTAGAACTTCTGTTCCTTGAAGAGGAGCTACCGAACGACATGTCAGCTTCATGATATGACGAACCAATCCTGCAGAGAATGCTGTCTTAAAATCAGCTACAGAATGGCAATCTTTAAGAATATGACTGAGCTGTTCCCAAGGTAAAGCTGCTCCAAGAGATTCATAAGCAGCACGCAACTCAGGATTAGCAAGTAATTCTTCTATTGCTGCGGGAACTTCACTTGGAATAAGTGGGCGAATTCGCTCGTATTTACTATAGTCCATATCAATGCTTTCTAAGTTATGAGAGTGACGTTTGAATAATTTCTGTGATGACTTCTTCCATAGTACGACCAGCAGCCTTCACTTGTTGTGGTATAAAACTCGTAGGCGTCATACCGGGCGTAGTATTAACTTCTAATAGAGTTGGATAACCATCCTTCTCTATGATGTAATCTACACGAATAATACCACGAGCTTGAACATAAGCGTATATTTGCTTGGTGAGCTTACGAATAATCTCAGCTTGTTCCTGAGGAATACGAGCTGGTGTTATCTCTTCGACTTGACCATTATATTTAGCATCAAAATCAAAGAAAGCATTATCTGTTACCACCTCTGTAATTTCAAGAATAGTAGGTTCGCCTTGATGCGTAAAAATGCCACAAGTAACCTCTGTACCTTGAATTAGCGTTTCAACCATCACTTCCGTACTTTCTTCAGCAGCTGTATGAACAGCCGAGAGCAATTCAGCACGACTATTTACTCGACTTGTAGCAACGCTTGAGCCTCCAGTATTAGGCTTTACGAAAACGGGGTATGAACCAAGTGTATCTACCAATGCCAAAATCTCTTCATCACTCTCACCGCCTATTAAGCGCAAGCTTTTAGCTGTACGAACATCGGGGAATGATGACAGATAACGATTACAAGCAAACTTATTAAAGGTTAATGTTTCTGTAAGGACGCCCCCTGTATTATAGGGTATTTTAATCATATCTAGATAGCCTTGCAAGATACCATCTTCACCAGGTGTCCCGTGTATTGTAATGAATGCAAAATCAGGCTTAATCATTACACCATCTAGATTAAAACCAAAGGTTCCCTTATCAATGGGTAGTTCTCGACCATCATCAAGACGAACATACCAACGCTCACGCTCTATCACATAGATGTAAGGAGTAAAAAGAGCTCGATTTATCCAAGAAATAATACCAGCAGCAGAACGTAGAGATACACTATATTCTCCAGAATAACCTCCTGCTACTACAGCAATTACTGGGTTCATATTTTATTCTTATGTTTTTAATATACTTACTTAGCAAAACGTCTTGGGTAGCGCATGAGTATAGCGAAAGTAGCGCATAAGCCTAAGAGGATTGGGTAATAAAGGTAAGGCATAAAGTTCAGTGGAGATACACTCGCAAAGCCAGCAGCAAGTAACAGTTGGGCTCCATAAGGGAGTAACCCTTGTACAACGCACGAGAATGTGTCTAAGATACTTGCCGTTCTACGCCTATCAATATCATAACGCTTAGATATACTACTAGCCATATCACTCGTTGTAAGAATAGCTATCGTATTATTTGCAGTGCAGATATTAGCAAGCATAACCAAGAGAGCAATAGAGAATTCACCTCCACGTTTACCACGAATATGTCTAGAAAGAAGCCTTATGATATAGGCAATTCCTCCATTATAACGTATAAGCTCTAGCAGACCTCCAGCAAGAAGAGTCACAATAATAAGCTCTCCCATATCTTTAATTCCACTACCTAGACTAGACATCCAAGCCCACACATCGACATGATTGATTGCACCTATTATCCCACAACTAACTATACCAATCATTAGGACAACCAAGACATTTATACCCATTAAAGCTGTAACAATAACAACTATATAAGGAATAATAAGCCATACTTTAGGTTCATTAAACTGGGCTGTCGCAGGCAAATCTATTCCTTGAACGGCATAAATAATAAATGTTACTAAGGCTGCAGGGAGGACAATCAAGAAATTCACTCTAAACTTATCCTTCATACTAACCCCTTGGGTACGAGTAGCGGCAATAGTTGTATCCGAAATAAAGGAAAGATTATCGCCAAAGAAAGCACCTCCAACCACGATAGAAATAATATACTCCGGACTCACGCCCAATTGCTGCGCAAAGCCCATAGCAATAGGAGAAAGAGCTACAATAGTCCCCACGCTAGTTCCTACTGAGAGAGAAACCAAACAAGAGGAAAGGAATAGGCTTGGCAAAAGAGTATTGGACGGAAGCACACTCATGATAACATGAACACTCGCATCAATTGCGCCAATGAACTTAGCACCAGAAGCAAAAGCACCAGCCAAAATAAATATCCAAACCATAGTCAAGATATTGTGATTGCTTGCCCCTATGGTAAACTGCTCTACCCTCTTTTCAAGAGAAAGACCTCTTGTTACGACAAGGGCATAACAAGAGGCTATTACGAAAGCTACACTTAATGGCATAGCATAAAAGTCATTCAACAGAAGAGAACAACCTAAATATGTCGCTAAGAATACAAACAGCGGGCTTAAACCCAATAGGCTTGGCTGAACTTGTTCGCTTGCTTCCATATACTTTCCTTTTTTAATCATCCCCTTCCTCCTGACAAGAAAGAAAGGACATATGGCATAAATCGACTCATCAAACGATAAGTATATAATGTCGCAACAGATACTAGAATAAATGTCGTAATATGAACGAATACATCTGTCATACCGCCATCAGAAGGAAGAAAAGTAGTCAATGTCCCTCTAATTACATTGATATATAGTATCCAATGAGCAGCATACATAAAGAAGGTAGCTGATGCATTCCCAGCAAAGAAATGATATAACGCATTCTTCCTCACATACAACTCATATCCTAAATTTATCAAAGCTAAAGCTACAAAGGCTTTCAGTATTCCCGAGTAAGACACCTCTAAAGTAATTATCCCTAGTCCAATAGCAATTATATAGGCCCCTCCGATAGCATAGGATATCCATCTCATACGCCTTGCGATACCTAAAACATTCCACTTATGCAGTGCAAGATAAGCTCCGACTGTGAAATGCACATGAATATCGTTAAACGGGAAATTAAATCCACAATAAGGAGCAAGTATCGGTAAAACATATAACGATACCACTACTGCGGCACCGATTATACGACGACGGCAAAGAATATAAACAAGTGGACTGAACAGAACCATATATATTAGCTCCCGTATATACCACAGAGGGCTATCTATAGGCCACATAATCATTTCCAAGATACTATACTTAGTTACTTGGTCGTACTCTAGTGAATTAAAAGCAAAACTCATTCCCCAACGCAATCCTATGATATTCTTTATCCATATCGCCAATATACAGAGTAGATTCCATAGAACATAAGGTATGAGCAGAGTACTAAAGCGTTTTCTAAGGATATCTATATAATGAGGAACAGTCCATATATCCCCCTTCGCAAAAAGATAGTACCCAGAAATCAATGCAAACAATGTTACAGCAAGCCCTCCCATACAGTAAATAAATTGCTGAATAAACCTT
>RBKG01000113.1 GCA_003640335.1 Porphyromonas sp. | reverse complement strand
ATAGAATATCTATAGTTTGAGTTCAATGGTGCAAAATCAGGAAGTAAATGATGACGGATATAGTTTCTCTGATAAATAATATCAGTATTGCTACTATCTTCTACATGGTCATTCTCAAGAGAATTATACGATAGAAAATCTTCAACCTCAGCTCTAGAAACGTCTAACATCGGTCTAATAAGTCCTCCATTGCGCATATAAGGCATTCCACTTAATCCTCGTAATCCAGTTCCTTTACTTAGATTTATGAGGAATGTTTCCAATGTATCATCCAAATTATGAGCAATAGCAACGCGTATATTATCTCCCCGTTGAAGAACCTTTGCAAACCAATCATAACGCAGCTCTCTAGCAGCCATCTCTATCGATAATCCATGCTGTTCTGCATAAGATTGGGTATCATAGCTCTGAACCTCAAGACTAATGTCCAACTTTTGAGCTAATGAGCGAACAAAGGCTTCGTCACGCTCACTCTCTAACCCTCGTAGCTGAAAATTACAATGTAGGATACTGACTTTGTACCCTAGCAAATAGAGAGCTGTCAGTAGAGCTACAGAATCTGCACCTCCGCTGACAGCTACATAAATATGTTGTCCAGCCTCCGCTAACTTTTCTCTCTCAATACACTGAGAGACTTTATCTAGCAGTATATGCTGTACCATTTATTATTCAGATACTTCCTGACCAATTTCAGGATCTACCATGATACGTCCACAATACTCGCACACAAGTACTTTCTTATGGAGCTTGATATCCAATTGGCGTTGAGGTGGAATCTTGTTAAAACAACCACCACAAGCATCACGATCAACACTTACTACAGCTAGACCATTGCGAGCTCCTTCACGAATTCTGTGGAATGCACGGAGAAGACGCTCTTCAACAACTTCTTCAAGTTCTTGAACTTTAAGTCTATATCCTTCTTCCTCAGCCTTTGTTTCGCTTTTAATCTGATCCAATTCTGCTCTCTTAACCTCAAGGTCTTTACGACGTTCCTCGATGCTTAGCTTAAGCGATGCGATACGCTCCTTGCGGTGGCTTTGCTCGTGGTTTGTTTCGCTGATATGCTTTTGGCTAAGTTCAATCTCTAAACCTTGGAATTCTATTTCCTTAGTAAGATTGTCGTATTCGCGGTTGTTCTTGACGTCATTAAGCTGTTCTTGATACTTCTCAATAAGACCCTGAGCTGCCGTAATCTTTGCCTTCTCTCCAGCAATGAACTGATTATTCTTCTTCACCTCGTCTTCAAGATTTTTCTGACGGGTTTCCATACCTGCGATTTCATCCTCAAGGTCTTGAACCTCTAAAGGAAGCTCTCCGCGAAGTGTTTTGATACGATCAATTGCACTATAAGTATCCTGCAGTTTCTTCAACTCGATGAGCTTCTGCTCAATACTTTTCTCTGTAGTGTCTACTACTTTCTTTGCCATATTTATTATTAATCTAGTGTTATTACTGGGTTATGTTCTGTTTGAGTTATATGCACAGGAGTGGAAGTGCAATCGGCTATTATATGCTGGAAGAGTTCTGCAACGGGCAATTCACTTTCATAATGCCCCACAGTGATTAAACTAATCCCTTCTGCATCAAAATAATCATTGTACTTAGCTTCACCTGTAATTAAGACATCAGCATCTAAGTCTCTCGCTCTTTCCCAAAGGAAAGCTCCTGCTCCGCCACATATAGCAACAGTCTTAATCTTATCTTTTATTCCTCCATTATGACGTAATTGCTTGGTCTTAAATATCCGGATAGTGTGCTCTAAAAAGCGCTCGAAGTCCAAATCCTCCGGAAGCCTTCCGATAACTCCTAATCCTTCTTGGTTATTACTATTCGTAGGAGATAGAGTTTCAATAGAAAGCAATCCCATCTTTTGACCTAGCCAATAGTTTAAGCCCATGTAAGCGGAGTCTGCATTTGTGTGAGCTGCGTAAATAGTTATATCATGCTTAATAGCCATTATTACACATCTCTCCACATAGGAGCTATAACTAATACGTTTCAATCCCTTAAATAGAATAGGGTGGTGTGCTACTATTAGATTACACCCTAGGGCAATAGCTTCTTCTATGACGCTCTCCGTAATATCCAAAGTTGTCAATACTCCCGAACACTCAATATCTGTTTGTCCTACTTGCAAGCCTGAATTATCCCAGCTTTCTTGCAATCTAAGAGGAAGTCTCTTTTCTATTTGAGCGATTATAGTTTGTATCGTCATGTCTCTTTCTCATCCATGCGAAAAGGCTAAGCCATATGATAAACATATGTCTTAGCCTCTTCTATATTTTCTGCGTAAACGCTTACTTATCGAATAGGCAAGGTTCTTTTGAACCTATTCTTACTTATTTAGAGGACGAATATCTAGATGTAGTTCATCTAATTGCTCTTGGTCAATAAGAGATGGAGCATCAATCATCACATCACGACCGGCATTATTCTTAGGGAATGCGATACAGTCACGAATACTATCAAGACCAGCAAAAAGCGAAACTAATCTATCTAAACCATAAGCAATACCACCATGTGGAGGCGCACCATACTTGAACGCATTCATTAAGAAACCAAATTGGTCTTGCGCCTTTTCAGGGGTAAAGCCGAGCAACTTGAACATTTCTGCCTGAACCTTGCTATCATGAATTCGGATTGAGCCTCCTCCAACTTCAACACCATTGATAACCATATCATAGGCATTGGCTCTTACTTGACCTGGGTTAGTCGTAAGAAGAGGTATGTCTTCAGGCTTAGGCGATGTAAATGGATGGTGCATTGCATAGAAACGTTGCGTTTCTTCATCCCACTCTACAAGAGGGAAGTCCACTACCCATAGACAGCTGAATGTATCCTTATTACGTAGCCCGAGCTGACTACCCATCTCTAAACGCAATTCACATAATTGCTTGCGAGTCTTTGTAGTCTCGCCACAAAGCATCAGAATAAGGTCTCCAGCCTCAGCACCAACCTTATGAGCTAACTTCTGCAAAATCTCTTGAGAGTAAAACTTATCAACGCTACTCTTTAGTGAGCCGTCAGCTTCTACACGAGCATAAACCAATCCCTTAGCTCCAATCTGAGGACGTTTAACGAAATCAGTCAAAGCGTCAATCTGTTTACGAGTATACGAAGCAGCTCCCTTAGCGCAGATAGCTCCAACATATTCCGCATCATCAAATACAGAGAAACCATGACCTTGCATTACGTCCATGACTTCAACGAACTCCATGCCAAAGCGAGTATCAGGCTTATCTGAACCATATAGTCTCATCGCATCAGCATAGGTCATACGAGGAAGTGGAGTAGGAATATCTATTCCTCTAAGTTCTTTGAAGAGATGTTTTGTTAGCCCCTCAAATGTCTGTAGAATATCTTCCTGCTCAACAAAGCTCATCTCACAGTCAATCTGAGTGAACTCAGGCTGACGGTCTGCACGAAGGTCCTCATCTCTGAAGCATTTAACTATTTGGAAATAGCGGTCAAATCCACTTACCATTAGTAACTGCTTAAAAGTTTGAGGACTCTGAGGTAGGGCATAGAACTGATTAGGGTTCATACGACTAGGCACGACGAAGTCTCTAGCCCCTTCAGGTGTTGATTTTATAAGCACTGGAGTCTCTACCTCAAGAAAATCTTGACTATCAAGGTAGCGTCTCACCTCTATGGTACACTTATGGCGAAGCTCTAGATTAGAACGAACTGATGCACGACGAAGGTCAAGATATCTATACTTCATACGTAAATCATCGCCTCCATCAGTATCTTCTTCAATAGTAAATGGGGGAGTCTCACTTTCATTGAGAATATTCAAAGATGAGATTTCAATCTCGATATCACCTGTAGGTAAGTTTCCATTCTTATTTGAGCGTTCACTAACTACACCTGATACCTGAATGACATATTCACGACCTAGCTTTTGCGCTTCAGCTGAAAGCTCCGCTCCTGTATGTTCTTCGTTAAATACAAGCTGAGTGATACCATAACGATCTCTTAGATCTACGAATGTCATCCCACCCATGCGACGAGATTTTTGTACCCAACCTGCAAGAGTTACATGCTCTCCGACATGTTCTAGACGGAGTTCACCACAAGTTCTAGTTCTATACATAGCCTATTATAAGTGTGCTTAATTACAAAACAGCTACAAAAGTAATAATAATGTATGGATATTCTTATCCTTCGAGTTTATAGTTGGCAAAACTCTGATCCGTATAAAATACAGTTATGCGATCAATAGTTTTTGCTTTAGCGTTACTCAAGGCTTCTTTAAGATATCCAATTTCTTCTGCCTGCCTCATTAGCTCGGCAATCATAGACCCATCAGCAGGATTCTGTTCCATATTCGCTAAGGTAGAGTGATTACTCTCATTTGTCTGCCTTCCGAAAAGAATCCACATCGGGTCATACTTGTTGCCCCACCTAAGTACCACCTTATTGATAATATCTACATTCAACTTCTGCTTCCCGCTAATAATCTGAGAAAATGAAGATGGAGATAAATCGGTGTCCTTACAGAAATCATTTGCATTTAATCCACTTTGCTCTTGAATGTCTTTTATTCGACGAGCGATATCATTTAGATTTATAAAGTCTGCCATTATTTCAGTTATTCAAACGC
>RBKG01000190.1 GCA_003640335.1 Porphyromonas sp. | reverse complement strand
TTGAGATACAAAGCAAAGGTAGTACATATTTCTACATCGTGGGCATTACTTGCGCCACTTTTTAGTGATACGAAACTCTTCATAGCGCTTATTTATATAATATACTGCACTTTCAATCATCGTATCTAAACCTTGTTGAGCCGCGATAGCATTATTTAATTGAACTCTATAATCAGGAGCAATACCCATCTCTATATGATTTCCTTCGCTATCAAACGTTTGAGTTGAACTATAGCGTACAGCCCAACCATTGGGGAGCTCGCTACTCATCGGTAAGCCACCGCCACCGCCTGTCTGGTCCCCTATAACCGTTACATAGGGCAAGCCTTTCATCTTAAGCGTAAAGTCATTAGCCGCACTATACACGCCCCTATTAACCAATAGGACAACAGGGCGAAGCCAACGCACTCCTTGCTCTATAGCTTTTACTTTCACCTCTACTGGGGCTGAAAAGTCATTATGCCCCTTCCCTACTTTATGACGTACAGAGCCCACCACTCTATCTCTATCAAGAAAATGACTAGCTAAGACATCGCTATTTGTGATATTACCGCCTGAGTTATTCCTAATATCGATAATTAGAGCCTTACATTTACTTAGTCTGCTCAATGCTGATGTAACGTTACTATCTGAAATAGGTGAAGTAAAACTACTATAACGAATGTAGGCAATACTATCTGCTGTATGATTATTATATTTTAATTGAGTGTAAGATAAGCCTCCTGCTATGCGATACTCGTCACCTAGATAGTTTTTGACTAATGCTTCATTATAGTTCTCAGGATACTTAGTATTCCAATCCCAATAGCGTCCATAGTCAAAGGGCGTAATCAGATTGACGTGACCATCTTTGAGTTCACGCATCATCTTATTTAGCACTAGGAAGAGCTCATCAGTCGTCATCTTGTCTTTTATCTCGGGTCGATACTTATCGTAAATATCTCTCCAAGAAGTCCCCTCCTCTAGTTTCAAATCAAAGTAACTATAGCCTTCATCTAATATCTTCCATAAAGCATTATAGTTGGCTAGAGGATTACTTGTGTACTCTTCCTCTACTGAACAAGAGCTTACTGCTAGAGCGCAAATGGCTAAGCTTGTAATCAGTTTATGTCTCATCAGAAAGGGATGCTATTGTTATTACTCAACCACTGTTTACCTCCGATAGATTTCATATAGTTTGTGAAGCCTATTCCGATAAAATAAGCCTTGCGTCTATTCTCAATCTCTCTGACGGTCCAATTATGAAAACTTGCCCCCCCCATAACATTTACGATTAAACGATTATATACGGGGATATCTAAGTTTATTCTAATGTCTTGACGATATGAGTTCCCCCAATGTGTTAGATTAAACTTTTTATCAAGGCTTTTACTCAAGTAAGTCATCTCATAATAACTCTCTCCATAATCTTGCCCCCAATGTACACCGAGAAGGTCTATTTGACTTGATAATCTAATCAAAATAGGACAAGCTTGCCAAGGCAAACGATAAGCATAACCAAAACTCAAAGCTAGACTTGCATCTGCATGAAATGTCGCAGGATTATTCCCATTACGAGTATTGTATAAGCCTCCTATACCAGCATCATAACCTGGACCAGCATACAATGTACCGAGAGAGCCTTTATACAAAGGCACTTGTTTAGCTCCTTGTAAACGGGCATCAAGAACATACATCTTTGCATTCCCTGCAGGATTTTCAAGGCTACCCAACTGTGCATCGAAGTACTTATGTCCAATTAGAGTAGACTGAAGCCTATTCGTTTCATTGTAATACCTTATAATCTTTCCTCCGTAGTTTAGAGGAGATAAGTAAGTATCCTTACTAATCAATCCACCTAAAGCAATACCCTCAGTTTTCATTCTAGGGCTTTGAGCATTCAAGGACTCTATCCCTAAAACACTGGCGAATAAGAAGGTGTAGCAGATATACTTAGAGAGCATAAACCGGTCTAGTCTAAATCAAAGAGTTGCTCTTGAGCGGACAAATCCTCCTCATCAAACTCTTCAATATCATTAATATCTGTTTCTTCTATATTGTTAGCGCTCGGAAGTTCGGCTATGAACTTAACAGGATAAGATGCTAACCTCTTTCCCTTAGCTTTAATACTCTTAACTCCGATAAAGTCCTCAACCTCAATAATGGTTGTTTGCTCTTCCTCAGGAGCTTCCTCCTTACTGATAACAAGCTGAGGTCTCTGAGTATCCGTTAAGAAGAGCAACTTATTTTGAGCACCACCAATCAAAGATTCCATTTTTTGATTGACATCTATTGAGAAGCGTTTCAGATAATGAAATTCCAACTCACTATCCCAATAAACAGCCGTCCATATCTTATCCTCATACTTCTCTATGCGCAGGAGAGCATCTTCAAAATGGTTCGAATCGCTGATATCTGTCGTATAGCAATCTCCATTACTTTGAATAACTAATAGTCTGTCTTCAGCTTCGAACTCCCCGAGTTTTTCGCCTTGACCATTATAATTTATGCGCATAATATCTCTATCAAACCAAACTTCTCGACCACCAAGAGTTGAAAGCCCCTTGCTCAGAAGTTTGATGCTACTAATATCTGCTTTAGTAACCAAGAGTCCGACAGCAGCCTTTCCTTTGATGGGGATTAAGCTGAAATCGCGTTCAAACTCAAATAGTCTTTGCTTACGACTTTGCATCTTGAGCTTAATCGTAACCTTCTCTGCCTCTCCATTGCCATTAACGCTAAGATATAAGAGCTTTGACTTGGCACTACCTCTTGTAAGGTCATACACCTTATCGCGGATTACACTCGATAGCGTGCAACGCTTAATATAACTTGTGCCTGTTATGCCATCTTTATAGATGAGGTTATAGATGGTGCGGTCGTCATTCTTGAGGTAACGCCCTACGTACATAACAGGTTCTTGTCCAATAAAACGCTTATCCTCTACCTTCATAACAAGGTACTTGCCTGACGTAAAAATGACAACAATATCATCTAGTGTTGAGCAGTTGCAGACAAACTCGCCATCCTTTACCGCAGTACCCACAAGACCATCTTCTCTATTGATATAGAGCTTACTATCAAGTTCGGCAACCTTAGTTACTTCGATTGTACCGAAGCTTGTAATCTTAGTACGTCTAGGATACTTTTTGCCATATCGCTCGATAAGATGCTCAAACCATGAGATGGTATAAGCATTGAGGTGATTTAAATCATGCTTAATACGCTCAATATCATTCTTAAGCTTAAGCATGTACTCTTCATGCTTAGGGATATTGAAACGTAATATACGTGCCATGCGAATTTCAAGCAAACGCTTAAGGTCCTCTTGCTTAATAGGACGGATAAAACGCTCACTAAATGGTTCTAGTCTAAGCCTTACATGAGCAAGAGCCTGCTCCTCAGTAGAAGCTTCTTCAAACTCTTTATCCTTATAGATACGTTCCTCTATAAAAATACGCTCAAGGCTAGCCGATAAGTATTGCTCCTCTTTGTCATGAAGCTTCAGACGCAAATCTTGGTCAAAGAGTTTCTTCGTTCTCTCTACGCTATAACGAAGTAGTTCGCTCACAGTCGTAAAGAGCGGTTTTTCATCGTAGATAACACAGCAATTAGGAGACACACTCAGCTCGCAATCGGTAAATGCGTATAGAGCATCAATGGCTTTATCACTAGATACTCCCGATGCAAGTTGTATACGTATATCTGTCGTTGCCGCTGTCATATCATCGATACGCTTGATACGTATCTTTCCTTTTTCAACAGCCTTTAGGATATTTTCAATAAGACTTGTCGTTGTACGACCAGCGGGTAACTCTGTAATGCTTAAAGTCTTGCTATCAATCTTTTCTATTCTAGCACGACTTTTAAGCACACCGCCTCGTTCGCCGTCATTATATTTGGAGACATCAATAAGACCTCCCGTAGGGAAATCGGGATAAAGGACGAAGCTTTCACCTTTAAGATAAGCACATGCCGCTTCACAAATCTCCACAAAATTGTGAGGAAGAATTTTAGAAGAAAGTCCGACGGCGATACCTTCAGCACCTTGAGCAAGGAGCAAAGGAAATCTAACCGGAAGCGAAACGGGTTCATCTAGAGTACCATCATAGGTTTTGCGCCACTCTGTAATATCTTCTCCATACAAAGCTTCAAGGGCAAAAGCTGATAACTTGGCTTCAATATAACGACCAGCTGCAGCTTGGTCTCCCGTAAGGATATTACCCCAGTTCCCTTGGGTATCAATCAAATAACCCTTTTGCCCAAGCTGAACGATAGCATCGTTAATGGAAGCATCACCATGAGGGTGATACTTCATCGTAGTACCTGCTATATTCTGTACTTTTATGAGCTTACCATTATCCAACACTTTCATATTATGTAGGATACGTCGCTGTACAGGCTTAAGCCCGTCATCGATATGAGGAACAGCACGCTCTAGTATTACGTAAGAAGCATAGTCTAAAAACCATGTTCTGTACATAGTACTGAGGTAGCTCATCTCTGGACGATAGCTTGAGGGTGGGCTCGGCAATGAGGAGTCGCCCCCCTCTATAGAGGTATTATCTAGATACTCTTCGTTTAATTCTTCCATATACACAAAGATACTACGAATCTGCTATTTATACTGCTATGTCTTTAGCTTTCTCGCTTGAAATTAGAAACAACTACTCTATCCCAAGAACTCACATCTATCATAAAACAGGATTAA
>RBKG01000081.1 GCA_003640335.1 Porphyromonas sp. | reverse complement strand
AAAACTAAAATTTATGCAAGCCTTAATTTGGTATATACGTAAGTAATGTGTACTTTTAGGAAAAGAAACTCAATCAGTCAAACCTAATAGGTCCAACAAGAAGTATGAGCTACCTCAAATACGACAGACGGTTGATGTCCAATTTGGACGAATCTCTCCAGCGAGAGTACATCCGCACCAATAGAATGGGAGCGTATTGTTGCTCTAGTATCGTGGATTGCAACACACGCAAATATCATGGAGCATTAGTTGTTCCCATTCCTAGCCTAAGCAAAAATAATCATGTATTGCTCTCCTCATTAGATGTCAGCATCATTCAGCATGATGTACCTTTTAATATAGGAGTACACCAATATAGAGGAGATGTATTCTCCCCTAAAGGTCACAAATATATTCGTGAATATAATGTAGACATTGCCTCGGCAACGACTTATCGCGTCGGAGGTGTTGTCCTCAAGAAAGAGATGTTCCTTTGCCATTATGAACATCGCATCCTATACAGATTTACTCTACTTGAAGCACACAGCCCAACAAAGTTGCGCTTTAGCCCACTATTGGCCTTCCGTGACGTCAAAATACTCACGCACCGAAACAACAATCTAAATAGAGAGTACCGACAAGAAGATGGGGGCTTAAGCTGGTGCCTATATCCCGGTTATCCTCGCCTCTATCTACAGATGAGTAGCCATGCCGACTTTATAGATACATCTTCTTGGAACGAACAAATACTCTACTTCAAGGAAAGAGACCGTGGCTACGAACATACAGAAGACCTATATAATCCGGGCTACTTTGAATGCCCTATTGAGGTAGGGACTCCCGTGTATTTCTCTGCTGGTATTGAGTCCACGAACTCCAAAAATCTCGCAGAGCTATTCGAGCAAGAGTACCGCATACGTATTCCTCGTATGGATTTCCGTTCTTGCTTACTTAGTTCGGCTCAGCAATTCTACTTCCGCCCCAATACGCAAGATGGTTACCTTCTTGCAGGTTATCCTTGGTTCGGAGTACGAGCAAGAGATTTGTTTGTAGCTCTCCCCGGGTGCTCTATATATGCAGATGCTCCCGAACGTTACTATCGTATTATGGAGACTGTCCTCCCGATATTGACGAAGTACATGAAGCAAGAACCAGTGGATACGCTCATCACTAATATCGAGGACCCTGATGTACTCCTATGGGCTATTTGGGCTATCCAGCAATTCGCTCACCAGCAAGGAAGTGAGGAAGCACGCAAACTCTATGGCACATTTGTTTCTGATGCTATTCATTATTATATAGATGATAGTATTAAGAAACCTAAGGTGAGATTAGCTATCAACGGACTACTCTACGCCGAGAGTGATGGTAGCCCTTTGAGCTGGATGGATGCGAAACTTGATTGGCGTGCAGTCATACCTCGCAGAGGTTATCTTGTAGAGTTGAATGCTCTTTGGTACAATGCTCTTATGTTCTACAAGGAGCTATTCCCCGAAGAATGGAAACAAGAAGAAGCTATCAACAAATATCAAGAGCTTACAGAGCATAGTTTCCGCAATATCTTTGTCAATGAATTTGGCTATCTCTATGACTATGTAACTGTGGAGGGAGAAAAGGACCTAAGCGTTCGCCCAAATATGATTTTTGCGGTATCACTTCCCTACTCACCACTTGAGCGTAGCACACAACGCTCAATAGTGGAAATCATCACAAGAGAACTACGCACCCCCAAGGGTCTACGCACGCTAAGCCCTAAGAGCTATGGCTATCGTGCCATCTGTGCAGGCACACAGAGAGAACGCGAACTAAGTTACTACAATGGTAGTATTTGGTCTTGGTTGCTTGGACCTTACTTCGAGGCCTACCTCAAACTTTATGGTCGTGGGGCTATTGGCTTTATTGAGCGTACACTCATCGGCATGGAAGAAGAAGTACACGAGCATGGAGTCGGCACAATAAGCGAACTCTTTGATGGCAATCCGCCTTATCGTGCTCGTGGGGCTATTTCTCTAGCTATGAGTGTAGGCGAAATCCTTCGTTCGCTAGCTCTACTTGAAGAGTCTAAGCAAGAATATCATGATGTCAATCCTATTATAAGCTATACATTACCATTATGAAAGCCTTAATGTTTGGGTGGGAGTTTCCACCTAATATACTAGGAGGTCTTGGAACTGCTAGCTATGGTCTAACTGAAGGAATGTCTAAGCAAAAGGATATGGACATTACCTTCGTAATCCCTAAGCCTAGCGGTGATGAAGACAAAAGTTTTCTGCGCATCATCGGTGCGGGCAATACGCCTGTCGTTTACCGAGATGTTTCCTACGAATATGTTAAAGAGAGACTTGAACGCAAGATGACTCCTGAGGAGTATTACCATCTGCGCAATCATATCTATGCGGATTTTAGTTATCTACATACAGACGACTTAGGCTGCATTGAGTTCTCAGGCAAATATCCTGACAATCTACTTGAGGAGATAAACAATTACTCAATAGTTTCGGGTGTTATCGCACGTTCAGAGCAATTTGATGTCATTCATTCGCATGACTGGCTCACCTATCCTGCCGGCATACACGCCAAGCAAGTAACGGGTAAGCCCCTAGTCGTACACGTTCATGCGACCGACTTCGACCGTAGCCGAGGAAATGTAAACCCAACAGTCTTCGCTATTGAGATGGACGGCATGAACCATGCCGACCATATTATCACAGTTAGTGACCTTACACGGCGCACGGTGATTGAGAAGTACCACCAAGACCCAAGCAAAGTAACGACTGTGCATAATGCCGTAACGCCACTATCTCCAGCTATTCTTAATCTACCCGATAAGCGAGGAGTTAAGGATAAGGTCGTAACCTTCCTTGGTCGTATTACGATGCAGAAAGGCTGTGAGTATTTCGTAGAAGCCGCAGCACGTGTTCTTGCCAAGAAGCCCGAAGGAGTTAGATTTATTATGGCTGGTAGCGGTGATAAAATGGACGAGATGATTAGGCTTGCTGCACGCTACAATATATCGGACCGCTTTCACTTCACAGGCTTCATGAAAGGGCAACAAGTGTACGAGGTCTTCCGTAGTAGTGATGTCTACGTTATGCCGAGTGTGAGCGAGCCTTTCGGTATCTCACCACTCGAAGCTATGCAATGTGGAGTGCCCTCAATCATCAGTTATCAAAGTGGTTGTGCCGAGATACTGAACTATGCTGTCAAGGTCGATTACTGGGATGTAGATGCTATGGCCGATGCCATATATGCACTGATTACCTACCCTGAGATGCACACTTACCTCAAAGAAAAAGGATTAGAAGAAGTTAATAATATCACTTGGGAAACAGCTGGACTCAAAGTAAGAGCCATCTACGACCAAGTCATTCGCTAAACTCAATACCTACTTATCATGAAAAAGATTTGTCTTTGCTTTCAGATACATCAGCCTTATCGCCTACGCCGTTATCGTTTCTTCGACATAGGAAATGAACACTATTATAACGACGATTTCCAAAACGAAGAGATATTCCAGCGTGTGGCTGAAGAATGCTATCTCCCTGCCAACAGAATGATGCTCGAGCTACTGAAAGAGTACCCCGACTTTCACATTAGCTATAGTCTATCGGGCTTAGTTATTGAGCAGATGGAGTACTATAAGCCTGAAATCATTGAGAGCTTCAAGGAGCTTGTAGCTACAGGCAGAGTTGAACTACTTGCCGAGAGTTATGCCCACAGCATTACATCTGTTTATGACCTCACCGAGTGGCGTGCTCAAATAGCGATGCAGCAAGCCAAGCTCAGGGAATTATTTGGTGTTCAGTCTAGCGTCCTCTGTAATACAGAACTTATCTACAACGATGAAATCGCCAATGAAGCAGCTACTATGGGCTTCAAGGGTATGATTACAGAAGGAGCTAAACACGTACTTGGGTGGAAGAGTCCGGGCTACGTCTATGCGAGCAACACTAAGAAGGCTATGAGCCTACTTATGCGTAACGAAGGTATTAGCGACCTTCTGACCAAACATTTCTCTAGCTACGGCTCACCCGAATATCCTGTTACAGCCGACAAACTCCTGAATAAGGTTAAGTGGCTTCCTGAGAATGAAGATATCTGCGTACTCTATATGAACTATGAAGTACTCGGAGGAAACAATAAGAAAGAGTCTGGCATCTTTGATTTCTTCAGAGCCCTACCTCGCCTAGCCAAAGAGCAAGCAATCGGATTTGCGACACCAAGTCAGCTAATTGCCAAGCATAAGGCTGTTGATAAAATTGCAGTCAATAACCCTATCAGTATCTCAGGAGAAGAAAAGAGCATCAATGACTGGACGGGCAATGTACTCCAACGAGGCGTTATAGACAAACTAAGCGAATGGGGTGAGCGTGTACGCGCAATTCAAGACCGCCGTTTGCTACAAGACTGGCTCTATTTGCAGAGTGCAGACCACCTCTACTACATGAATACGAGCGCAAACAGTGCTTATAGCCCCTACATGTCGGCCTACGATGCTTTCAACAATTATATGAATGTGCTGAGCGACTTCCTTCTAAGAGTAGAAGAGCAAGCTCCTAGCAGTATTGAAACTGATGAACTTAACAGCTATCAGCAGACAATACTCAACCAAGATAAGCGCATTCATGAGCTAGAGAAAGAAGTCGCCAGACTTAAGACAGAAGCTAAGTCTAAAGCCAAAGCAACTACGAGCAAAGCCTCAACGAGCAAGGCTAGTACAGCAAGTAAGGCTAAGAAGTAAAAGC
>RBKG01000118.1 GCA_003640335.1 Porphyromonas sp. | reverse complement strand
CTTATTCAAACTCTTAAGCTACGCTTCCTTAGTTGCTTTGAGTATTGTGATTGGATTATGGTCATCGACCACAAGACGCATCTCCTCACTAATCACCCAACCAACTTCTTTCACCCCTTCTCTAAAAAGGTCAAGCGTTTCAGCGGAAACAGAGTTAAAGACAATAACGCCATTCTCTTGAATATAACGAACAATCTTCTTTACAAATGGAATCATCTGTCCGCCATGCCCTCCGATAAAGACAGCATCAGGACGCTCAAAAGACTCTACATCCGTTTCCATGAAGTCGCCAATATGATACTCAATACCGGGCGTACCAAAACGCTTACTATTGGCTGGCATTAGCTCCTCCCCTTCTTCTCTGATTTCGAAGCTACGCACATTGAGGTGAGGGAATTGGAGCTTTGCTTCTACAGAGACAGAACCCGTACAGAAACCTACATCCCAAAAGGTACGACGTCTGTGCAAGTCCATCATAGACAAACTCACAAGCCTTATAGGACGCTTAGTAATCATCTTAGCACGACCATTAAGCAAATGGAAGTCGCTCTCTTTTAATCCCAGAGGAGCTGCATATTCAAGTTCTTCTGTCGCCTCAAGAATGATGCAATTAGGCTGCTCGAAATCTCGCTCTTTAACTTCCTCTAAACTCAACGAATAGATTTCCTCACGCTCACCACCGAGTCTAACGCCGATATGCATGCGGTACTTATCATAGCCATAGTCTAGCATACGCTGAGCAATAACACGAGGGGTATTGCGTTTATCAGTCAGGACACCAAGCTTACGTGTACGCTCAATCATGCACTTATCAAAGTCTAACCAAGGTCGCCCTACGAGCGATGTTACACGCATATCATGATAAGGCAGGGTCAAGGCGTGGCAAAGCATCTGCAACGAATTGAAATAAGGATAAGTCTTCTTCACTAAGCCCGGAAATTCGCGCATGAGCGTTGTGGTATAGCCAAAAAAAAGTGGGTCGCCTGATGCAAATATGAAGATAGGTTCATTATAACGGCGATATTCATCGAAGACCGCACTCAGCGGAACGGTTATATCTATCCACGTATAGCCCTCTGGCAGAAGATTGCGTACCAATTCATGATGACGCTTACCACCAGAGAATACTCGTGTTTCAGATATTGAGCGCAAGACCTCTGGGGCAAAGTTACCTTCACCCTCATCGCTCATGCCTGCGACAACAAAAGATAATTGGCTCATACCCGACTAAACATCTCTACCGGGGCGAAGAGCCTCAGCATCATCTAAGGTCAAAATAGAATTTACAAGCGTAGCCGCTAGATTACTTCCCCCCTTACGACCACGTACGACGAGTTTAGGAATATGCTTGAAGGTCATCGCCATGTGCTTAGACTCCTGCACATTCACGAAGCCCACAGGGGCAGCAATGATACCACTTGGATTTGCCTTACCCTTACGAATTAAGTCACACAACTCAATAAGCGCAGTAGGCGCATTACCAAAAGCAAAGATTGCATCAGGATGGTCTTCTACAGCTATTCTAATACCAGCTTGAGTACGTGTGATACCTAGGCGATTAGCCATTTCAGCTACTCTAGGGTCATGAAGATAGCACTTAGCTTCAACGCCTAAGCGGTCAAGGGCACCCTTACGGATACCCGATGTTACCATAGTTACATCACTTATCACCGTTTTGATACGACCATCACGCACACCTTCGTATAGACGCTCTACCGCCTTATCATCAGTATAGAAGATGTTTTCCATATCGAAGTCAGCCGTTGTATGGATAGTGTGAATCAATGCCCACTTATGGTCTAGAGGTACATTAGGGTTCTTCATCTCGCCAGCAATGGTACGGAAGCTCTCAATCATGATACTCTGCCCGATCTTAACGTCCTCTTCACCTTCCTCACGATAGTAACCTCTTGGAGTAATGAAATGACCATCCCAATTATAACTCTGAGAATTACCAATAAGGATAACCGTAAACATATCAATCTCCTCAGCATCAAACTCACCTAGAGTCGTCAGCTTAACTTGCTGCTCTTCACGACCAGCTTGACGCACGTAACCGATAGGTGTATCTAGACTACGATATTCCTTAAAAATCTCTAGAAGGCGAGGCAACTGCCAATAACGCCCCTGACTTCTAGGGTTATAAATAGCCGTTACAAAATCGGCATCAGCAGCTGCCTTAATACGCTTCTCAATACGTAACCAAGGAGTCATCAAGTCAGACAAGCTAATGATGCACAAGTCATGACCAATAGGGCAACCTAGTAGACTTGCAGCCTTCTGAAAAGCACTAATACCGGGCAATACTTCAATAGAAATTTCGTCTGCGCCCTTATCTCTCTTCATCTCATAAATGAGGGGAGCCATACCGTAAATACCAGCATCACCACTAGAAATAACGCAAACATCTTTCCCGTCAAGAGCGTAGTTAAACGCCTCTTCGGCTCTCTGTCTTTCCTTCTTCATGCCACTATCTATACAGATAGTCTCAGGGCGCAAATACTGTTCTATGAATTGGAAGTAGTATTTATAGCCTACAACGACATCTGCTGTTTGTACTGCCTGCAAAACAGCTGGCGTAATATCTTCAGGACTACCAGGACCTAAGCCCACTACTACTATTCTATTCTTTATCATTATGTATACTTTATAATTAAATCAATAAGTGCAAAGATACTATTTTAATAAATGATAGCTGTAACACAGGTTACAAGGCTAAATACATTTTTAGACATCTAAAAAGGGGCTGTGGCAAAATTGGTTTTGCCACAGCCCCTTCACTCATCCATCTTAAAGGACAATTAAAACTATTACATCATACAGCCCTCACAGCATTATCTGAAGAAAATACGTCTAAAAGCGAGGAGTAGACATATAAGTCTGTAAGATAATGACAGCACTGACTTCATCAACGAGTCCTTTATCCTCTCGTCTGCGTTGTTTGCCGATACCTGCCTCAATAATCGTACGCTGAGCAAGTGTTGAGGTAAAACGCTCATCTACCATTGTAACTGGGATATTCGGAATAGCTTTCTCTAGCTGCTTCAAGAAAGGACGTAAATAAGTCATTGACTCACTCTCCTTACCATTAAGGTTCATAGGAAGCCCAATGATAAAACGCTCCACAGGTTCTTTGGCTATGTAGTTCTTGAGATAGTCTATAAGTTCGTGCGTTCGTACAGTCGCAAGTCCTCCCGGAGTAATCTGCAGAATATCTGTTACAGCCAAGCCGCAACGCTTACGCCCATAATCGATAGCGAGTAATCGTGCCATACGCTCTTACTTTTCTAATTCTCTTAAGTTCTCCAACTTCTTGCGCTCCATAAATTCATAGATACCCTCAAGGTGCTCTACGACTTTACCGCCACCAAACTCATAAACCTTATCTACAAGTCCATCTAAGAAATCACGGTCGTGAGATACTACAATCAGCGTGCCATCAAAATTCTGCAAAGCATACTTAAGCACCTCCTTAGTCTTCATATCGAGGTGGTTCGTCGGTTCGTCTAAGATGAGCAAATTATAAGGTTCCAGCAATAAGCGAAGAAGAGCCAAACGAGTACGCTCACCGCCACTAAGCACTTTAACCTTCTTATTTGAAGCTTCACCGCCAAACATAAAGGCGCCAAGCAAATCTTTTATCTTAGTACGAATATCTCCCTCGGCAACATCATCAATAGTTTGGAATACCGTTAGATTTTCATCAATAACAGAGGCTTCATTTTGCGCAAAATAGCCAATCTTAACGTTGTGCCCAATCTGCAAATCGCCCTCATGCTCAAGTTCCTTCATGATGCAACGCACAAGCGTAGACTTACCCTCACCATTCTTACCGACAAAGGCAATCTTATCTCCTCGTTCAATAGTTAGGTTTACTCCAGAGATAATGCGCTTATCATCATAACTCTTAGCTACATCAGACATCATCACAGGGTAATTACCCGAGCGAGGTGCAGGAGGGAATTTAAGTCTAATAGCCGAAGTATCAATTTCATCAACCTCCACAAGCTCTAATTTCTCTAGCATACGCACACGGCTCTGCACTTGATTAGTCTTAGAGTAAGTTCCCTTAAAGCGTTCAATAAATTCAGTTGTTTCTGCGATGAACTTCTGCTGTTCCTCCCAAGCTCGTTGCTGTTGCTCACGACGCTCAGCACGCAGACGCTGATATTCGGTATAGTTTACCTTGTAGTCATATAGCTTACCGCCCATAATTTCCAAGGTACGAGTAGTAATCTTATCCACGAATGCACGGTCGTGACTTATAACTACAACCGTTTGATTATTATCTACAAGAAAATCTTCCAGCCACTGAATAGACTCTATATCTAGATGGTTCGTTGGCTCATCGAGCAAGAGTACATCAGGTTTGCGCAGTAGCAACTTGGCCAGCTCGATACGCATACGCCAACCGCCACTAAACTCAGACGTTTGACGAGTAAAGTCGCTACGCTTAAAGCCTAAGCCTAGCAAAGTCTGCTCAATAGCCTTATCGTAATTAATCTCTTCAATAGCATAGAACTTCTCTCCCAGTGCAGACACTTCTTCGATAATCGCCATATACTCTTCACTCTCGTAGTCTGTACGTGTTTCGAGTTGATGATTAAGCTCTGCCATACGACGTTCCATATCGTGAAGATGACTAAAAGCCTGCTCTGTTTCCTCAAAAACAGTACGTCCGTCTTCGACAAGTAAATGCTGTGGCAAATAGGCAACACGACAATCCGTTGGGACATTCACGCGTCCGCGACTTGGCTCACGCACACCTGCGAGTATTTTAAGCATGGTGCTCTTACCAGCACCATTCTTACCCATAAGGGCAATACGGTCTTTGGGGTTAATTACGAAAGATATATCTGCAAAGAGAGCACTGCCTCCCATCTCTACGGTTAGTCCGTCTACTGAAATCATATATTTTGTTCTATCTAAATCGAGTTAAGTTTATAATTACGATATCATTCAATACTAGTTAAATCGGCTATCAATATCCATCTCATCAATGAGGCTAATGATGCGACGCTGATGAGGGTCATAATTAGGATTTGACGAAGCAAACAAGTTTGCGATAAGGTCATCTATTTCGCATCTCTCCAACCTTGCGCCATAAGCATAAGCCTGAGCATTGGCAAGATAAAGCGCTATCTGCTCACGCAAAGCATTTTCATTATGTTCTTCATGCTCTAAGTAATCAGCTAGCAAACTCTGCACAACCTCTACGACATTATTGACGAGTGCAGAGGGTGCTTCTATAATACGATAATGCGCATCATCTTGAAGCTCAAAAACAAATCCATAACGACTAAGGTCTTCTATCAGCCTAGTCGCATGCTCACGCTCTTCAACAGAGAAATCTATCTCTTCAGCAAACATAAGAGCTTGAGACTCTACCTGACCGGCTTCGAATTCACGCAAATACTGCTCATACAAAACCCTCATATGCGCACGGCGTAAATCAATCAAGGCAAGACTACGACGCAATGTAGAAACGATATAACGCCCCTTATAAATGAGCGAACCTATCGTTGGGAAATCATCGCCTTGGAAAACACCATGCTGCAAAGGTCTCAAAGCGTAACCACTAGTCGCTCCCTCCAAAGGCAAAGTTTGGTGCTCTGTATGCTGTGTCACATCCAAGCCCTCTTTAGATTTCCCTGCCGTAAATTCGGATTCAAGATTATCCCAATCTATTGAATTACTTGATACGACCTTTGCTGTCTGTGGACTAGTAGAGAAACCTCGTGGAACGCTATCAGCACCGCTCATAAAAACACGCTGAACGTAGCTTGACTCTCCACTTGAAGAAGGCTTAAAGGTCGTCGAAGGAACTTCTACATCCTTATGATCTGAGCTATATGAAGGTATTTCTATCGTTGAAGGATTATCCCAATCAATCTTAGGCAGACTCAAAGCCTCTCTTATGAGTGAGCCTAAGAGCGTATATATGTAAGGTTCATCGATGAAGCGAACTTCTTTCTTGCTCGGATGTATGTTAACATCCAAGTGGTCGCTCGGCACAGTGAAGTAAATAAAGAAATGAGGATGACAACCTTGTGGTATCAAGGGCTCAAAAACCTGCTCAATAGCCTTACGGAAGTATTCGTGGCGGATATAACGATTATTGACAAAGAAGAACTGCTTCTTACCAGATTTCACAGCTTGGTCCGGATGCGAACAAAAGCCCGTTATCGATATGAGCTGACTCTTATAGTTAATGGATAGTAGCTTCTTCTCTAGAGAGCGTCCCGCAACAGCCAAGATGCGTTCTTTGAGTGATGATGGACGCAACTCCTTAAACAATGTGCCACCCTTATAATACTGATACCCGATATTAGGGTGTGCTAATGCCGATTGGGTAAACTCTTCATCAATATATTTCTCCTCTTGCGCATCACGCTTAAGGCTACGTCTACGACCGGGTACATTATAGTAGATGTCGCTCATCTTGATGGATGTGCCCAGTGGCGCAGCTACAGGTGTTTGTTTTACGAACTCACCTCCAGCAATAGTAACCTCTGTTCCAATCTCATCTTCCTCTCTGCGCGTTCGGAGCTCTACCCTAGATACCGTAGCGATGGAAGCAAGACCTTCTCCACGGAAACCCAAAGTCTGTATATTCTCTAGGTCTTCTTTCGTATGTATCTTGCTTGTAGCATGACGCTCAAAGGCCATACGAGCATCTATCGGACTCATGCCACAACCATTGTCAATGACATGAACCGCTGATTTACCACTCCCTAATATATCTAACTGAATAGATGTTGCACCTGCATCGATAGCATTATCTAGGAGCTCTTTCACGGCTGCGGCAGGATTGCTTACAACCTCCTGCGCACGCACCAAATTACATAGAGATTCGGAGAGTAGCTGTATACGGTCTACCGACATAGCGCACTATCTAAAGATGAAATACCAAACGAGGAAGCAAAAGCCCATCAGCATAAGCATGAGGCGTATCATCTTGAGTCTACGCTCATGCCTATCTATACCAGCATCTATTTGCTTTTGTAAATGCTGCGTACCTGCGACAAACTTACCTCGTATGCGCTTAGCACTGTCATAAGTCTCGCTACCATCGTAGCCCTCAAACTTATGAGTCTTTTCTCCCTCAATCTCACCCTTATCGATGAGTTCATTGTGAATACGCTCTACTCTTCTTTCGAGCGCTTCACGTCGAGCATCCCAGTAAATGTACTTGTGTTCGAAGCTACGGGGACGCCTTGGGCGGAAAAAGGATTGTATTGCCATCTCTTAATATCTAGTAATTCATTTGTCTTATATACATAAGCTGCAGGAGCATCATCTCTCAGCTTTCTAATATATGGATAATCGTAATCCTTGACAGACTCGTATATCTTAGCACGTATGCTGTCTGCAACCAAACGATTTTCTTTCTGCTTCTTATCGTAAGGCGTGTAAATATCTAATGCAGCCTTAGCACCGCTGAACTTGCGCAAATCAACCAGTGTATAGTGCTTGACAAGAGAATCATTCGGCACGACATCTTCGGGAGATTGAGGCCTACGCTCGACAGCCCAATTAAACTCTTCTAGCTTATCAGCCTTCTGTGCTGCAGCCATCTCAATAGGATACATCTTCCCAGCAACCTCACCATGCCAATAAGATTTCTTTAGATGACCACTATCAAGGTCTAGAATCATGCCTCCACTTAGCATTCTATTCACTCCAGAATACTGCTTACGCTTATCTTCTTTCATGTAGAATATAGACTCGACTTTAGCCCCCTTAGCTTCAATGCGTCGAATAGTAGAGTCCTGCATATAGGCTCGTATAGCATCAGCCTTAATCTGATTGAAGTAGGATTTATTATCAGGCATCTGCTCTATTCCGAGTGCTCTTCCTAGGATATCACTATAATCAAGCTTCTTATTCCTAAAGTAGAAAATAACAGTATCGCCCGACATCTGTCTGGCATCACTCCACAGGAAAGGCTTACCATATAAGGAGAGGACAGAGTCTACACCGACATAACTCATTGAGTCTGCTATAGCCTGTGCATCCTCGCGATAAACCTTAACATGCTTATGCGCTCTAAGCTCTCTCATAAGAGAATCACCTTGCACGCGCGCAGGATATAAGTTAGTGGTGTCAGCTAAGAAATCACGCTTAAACGATATGAGCTCCAAAGTATCTGCCCCTACATAAAGCGTATCTTTCTGCGAATAATCAAGACCATAGGCTCTACCGCTAGCGAAACCATAATTACGCTGACCATCGAAATAACCATAATCACCATACAAGCTAGCTCGCTGCAAGGTATCGTGCAGTTCCATACGCCCAAAAGCTTCGCCAAACTTAACGGTTCCATCGTAGTAAATAGAGTCTCCTACGAGCATACGATTACCCGAATAGACTTCCGAGCGGTCAAGCAATACACCCACATTAGCATTCAGGTCATAAGTACCACGCTTGGAGACAATCAGTCCCGAGTCACTCTTAATCTGCGTATCGCCATCGTATAAACCGACACGAGTTCTAGTATTGTAGAGCAAATGCGATGTTGTCATCTCCGTACTGTCATTGACAAGCTTCACGTTATAACGGAACTCTGCATTATTCGTCTTAGGCTCAAACTGACCATAGTCCGAAGTCAAAGTATTCTGCGCATCAGTTACCGTACCGCCCTCAAAGTAGTAGGCTATATCTGCCACACGGTCATAGTCCAAACTATCAGTAAAGACCGTAGTCGTCTTATTCTCTAGCTTGACGTCCTTTCTCAATCGTGCTAATTTGGTTCTACCATCATAGTGCAGATATTGACCATACATCTTAATGGTATCTGCTTGCACCATATGCACATTACCGAAGGCCTCAAAGACTTGTTCAGACTCATTAAGATAGGCACTATCGCAAGTCATCGTAGCATTACCATGAGAGAAAGACACATTCCCAATAAGCCTTTGCACATCAGGGCGCACAGCCACATCATAGGTTAGGAGGTCTGAGTGATTAAGTTTAATCTTATCACCCTGCTTCTTTCCGCTTACAGTCTTACTGCGGGAGGCAGAGTCTGCACGAAAAGAGAGCGTAGGCATCTTGGACGCAAACCAAGGGGACGCACTCAAACCAAGATAACCACCGACCAAGAAAACTAGGACGGTGGCTATAGCGTATTTATTTTTATTTAATGTTATCTGCATTAGCGTCAACTATTCCTTCACCCAACCCGGATAACGGAAATCACAGTTTTCATAGCTATCTGAAATCCTTATAGGTGTTTCTTTCTGTTTGCGACGAATCCAGTTCTCAATCTCTCGCTCACGCTTATTCGCTAACGCTAGAGATTTGATTGTTCGATAGTCGCTATTCAAATTAGCTCGGTGTCCCTCATGCACTTCTTTGAGTTTCACGATAACTACCTCTTCTGTTCCATTAGGCAAACGCAAGATGAAGGGTTTAGATATTTCACCAGTCTTTAGTGCATGCACCTCCTTGCTTACATCTTGAGGTAAGTCTTCAAAGACAAAACTAGCAGAACCAGACAATTCGCTTTCGGCATTATTGTTAATCATAATACCTCCGTTAGCTCTAGTATCCTTATCTTCAGAATAATATTCTGCTGCCTGCTCAAAGGTAAACTTACCCTCTGCGATATAATTCTTAATAGAATCTAAACGAGAAATAGCATCGGTAACAGCCTTGTCTGCTGTTTGTGGTCTAAGCAAGATATGACGGAAGTTAATCATATCACCTCTCTTCTCTATGAGCTGTACGATATGATAACCTTCTTCAGTCTTCACAATCTGAGATGCTCGCTTAGGGTCGCTTAGATTAAAGACCACATTGGCGAAGTCTTTTTCCAATGTAGCACGACCAACGAAACCATACTCACCACCATGAAGAGATGTCTTCTTGTCTTCACTATACAAACGTGCTAGTGTAGAGAAATCACGCTTGCCACTGTTCACATCATCAACAAATTCACGAAGACGAGCCTTTACTCTATCAATCTCTGCAAGGTCCACCTTAGGCTTAACGCTTATCTTCTGAACCTCCATAGTACGAGGGATAAAAGGCAGACTATCTTGAGGCAAAGCATTGAAGAACGCACGTATTTCGCTTGGTCCTACTTGTACCTTCTGCACAATACGCTGCTGCATAGACCTTACAATCTCCTGATTGCGACGCTCACGACGCTCATCTTCACGGATTTGATTGATTTTCTTATTGAAATACTCTTCAAGCTTCTCCTTACCCCCTAGCTGAGCTGAAGCATTCTCTATCCAAGCCTCTACGAAGCGATTTACCTGTTGGTCTGAGACAGTAATACTATCGATTTTAGCCTGATTGAGGAATAGCTTCTGTACAGCTATCTGTTCAGGAATAAAGCAATCGGGGTTGCCATCTACCTTATGCCCTTCACTCAGAAGGCGCAACTTCTGGAACTCTATATCCGAACGCAGTATAGGCTCATCACCCACCAGCCAAACAACCTCATCAACGACGCTCTTTTTGTGTTCTTTAGGTGTCTGCACCTTCTGCGCACTTAGCGAAGCCCCTACTAGGAGTGTTGCTAAGGTTATCGATAATAATCTTCTATTAACCATATAATTAACTAACGTAAAGGCTGACAATTTAGTTTGCGAGTTCGCTTAAGAACTTAACACGTACTAAGCGAACCTCTTCTTCTGAATAGTCATTGCCTAGTTCTTCCATTGCTTCTGCGATAGAGTCCGTCTCACTCTCCTTGAAGTACTCGTAAATATCTAGCATATGGTCTTCATCCATAATCTCATCTATAAAGTATGAGATATTGATGCGTGTACCAGAGTAAACGATAGCTTCAATCTCGTTCAACAAAACATCAAAATCAAGACCTAAGCCAATAGCAATATCGTCAAGGGCAATCTTGCGGTCAATCTGCTGAATAATCATGACCTTCATCTTGCTCTTGTTAGGGACAGTCTTTACTCTCAAGTCTGCTGGACGAGCAATATCATTCTCTTCTACATACTGCTTAATGACGTCCAAGAAAACTTGTCCATAACGCTGTGCTTTACCAGCACCTACCCCAGGAATGCCCTGCAACTCATCCATCGTAATTGGATAGAATGTAGCCATGGCTTCCAATGAAGAATCTTGGAAGATAACATAAGGAGGTACTTCGTTTTGGGCTCCTACTTTCTTGCGTAAGTCCTTCATAATCGAGAACAGCAATGGGTCTGCTACCTCTCCACCTACTCCAGATTCGCCGCCCATGTCAGCTTCTTCGCTCTCCTCCTCGCCTGCAATCTTAAAGCTTGTTGGCGACTTTATAAATTTCTTTCCAGAGGCAGAGACCTTCAAAACAGTCTTCTCCTTGTCTTGGCTAATATAGCCTTCAGACATAGCTTGCTTGATGATAGCCATCCAAGTAGACGTTTCTACTTCTTGACCTACACCAAAGCTCTCTAAGTCTTCATGTCCATTCTCTTCTATCTCAGGAGTAGACTTCCCCTGCAAGATAGATATGATATATTCAGTGTTAAACTTCTGCTTGAGCGCTGTAATCGTCTCGAGCAAATTCAATAATAATTCTTGAGCTTCCACTTCTTTTTTAGTTGTCAAACAATTATCGCAGCAGGCACAATTTTCTTCTTTGTACTGCTCACCGAAGTAGTTAAGGAGTAGTTTGCGTCTACACTCCTTACTCTCGGCATAATCAACAGTTTCTCTAATTAAAATCTTAGCTATCGTCTGTTCGTGAGCGGGCTTACTCTGCACTAACTTCTCTAGATAGTCCATATCACTTCGGCAGTAGTAAGCTATACAAACACCCTCACCGCCATCACGACCTGCTCGTCCTGTTTCTTGATAATACCCTTCTATACTCTTGGGCATATCGTAGTGTATCACATAGCGAACATCAGGTTTATCTATCCCCATGCCAAAGGCTATTGTCGCCACAATCACATCTACGTCCTCACGGAGAAAAGCATCTTGATTTTCTGCTCGCTCTTTGGCATCTAGACCAGCATGGTAAGGTCGAGCTTTGATTCCATTAGCCTGCAAAACTTGAGCAAAGGTAGTAACCTTATTCCGACTCATACAATAGACGATACCACTTTTCCCCTTATTAGAGAGAATATACTTAACGATATCTTTCTCTGTATCATCGTTTTTTGCTCGTATTTGATAGTACAAATTTTCTCTATTAAACGAACCTTTGTACATTGTTGCATGCTCTATTCCTAGACTTCTTAGGATATCTTCCTGAACCTTAGAAGTAGCCGTCGCTGTAAGCGCAACCAAAGGACGACGACCAATCTCATCTACAGCAGAACGGATTTTTCGGTATTCGGGGCGAAAATCATGCCCCCACTCCGAGATACAATGCGCTTCATCTACTGCGTAAAAAGAAATCTCTATAGTCTTAAGAAAAGCTATCGTTTCTTCCTTATTAAAGGTCTCAGGAGCAACATAGAGCAATTTGGTGCGCTTCTCCGTCACATCACGATAAACCGCATCTAGGGCTTTGCGCGTCAAGGACGAATTAACAAAGTGTGCGACTTCATCTTTACCGCAAATACCTCGAATAGCATCAACTTGATTCTTCATCAAGGCTATAAGCGGAGAGATGATAACCGCTACACCCTCCATTAAGAGTGCTGGTAGCTGATAACACAAACTCTTACCAGCACCAGTAGGCATTAAGACAAAAGTATCACATTCATCGAGAATACTCTCAATGATAGCCTCTTGTTGCCCCTTAAAGCAACTGAAGCCGAACTGCGTTTGCAGACACTCAGATATATGCGCTTTACTATATTTCTTCGCCATACGCTTTTATCTTGAATATTTTACCGTCCGATACTTTTATCTCCTAAATCTAAAAAGCCTTAGAGATTTGCTTCGCACTTACTCTGTGCATACGCTCTATCTATCGTAAGCGTAGTACCAGCATCCGATTGATTAACGCCAAACATGGCATCCATCATAATCGTCTCAACGATAGAGCGCAGACCTCTAGCACCTAATTTCTGCTCCATAGTACGCTCTACGATATAATCCAAGCAATCATCAGTGAACTCAAGGCTTACGCCATCAAGAGCAAACATATACTTATATTGCTTAGTAATCGCATTCTTAGGCTCGGTGAGAATCATACGCAAAGTTTCTTTGCGTAGAGGCTCCAAGGCTGTAATAATAGGCAAACGACCTATAATCTCTGGGATTAGACCGAAGCTCTTAATATCTCTAGCATCTACATACTTCAGAAGCTCCTCTGGTTCTAAATGACCATGCTTTTGAGCAGGACTATTATAGCCAACCACACGAGTATTGAGTCTTTGCGCAATTTTACGCTCAATACCATCAAATGCACCTGCACAGATAAACAATATCTGCTGTGTATCGACGGCTATCATGCGTTGCTCAGGGTGCTTACGTCCGCCTTGAGGTGGCACATTAACGACAGTTCCTTCTAGCAGTTTAAGCAGACCCTGCTGCACACCCTCTCCACTTACGTCTCGAGTAATAGAAGGATTGTCTCCCTTACGTGCAATCTTATCTATTTCATCAATGAATACAATCCCACGCTGAGCGGCATCTACATCATAGTCCGCAGCCTGCAAAAGACGAGATAGGATACTTTCAATATCTTCGCCCACATAACCAGCTTGCGTAAGTACCGTAGCATCAACAATAGCAAAAGGCACATTCAGTTGGCGAGCAATAGTCTTAGCAAGTAAGGTCTTCCCCGTACCCGTAGGACCCAATAGAAGGACATTACTCTTATCTATCTCCACATCCTCGGCATTGCCGATAGACGATAGACGCTTATAGTGGTTATATACAGCTACCGAGAGATATTTCTTAGCTTCCTCCTGCCCAACTACATATTGGTCTAAGTAGGCTTTAATCTCAGTAGGACGAGGCAATGTATCTAAATTAACATCCAGTGCTTCAGGCTTATTCTCCTCTTCCCCACTAAACTTCATCAGCATATCGTGGGCAGCCTCTACACAATCTGGACAGATAGAGCCATCGACACCTTGCATAAGATAAGGCACTTCATTCTCTGCTCTACCGCAAAGAGAACACTTTCTATTCTTAGCCATCAAATAATATCTTCTTATGCTTGCTTACGAAGGACCTTATCAATCATACCATACTCAAGAGCTTCGGGTGCTGTCATCCAATAGTCTCTATCGCTATCGCGCTCTACGTCCTCAAAAGGCTTGCCTGAGTGCTCAGATATAATTGTGTAAAGTTCTTTCTTAACCTTCAAGATTTCACGAGCAGCGATTTCAATATCGCTAGCTTGTCCTTGAGTACCACCGAGAGGCTGGTGTATCATAACTCTTGAATGAGGGAGCGCAAATCGCTTACCCTTAGTACCAGCTACAAGCAATACAGAAGCCATAGAGGCCGCTATACCAGTACAAATAGTGCTGACATCGCTACCGATGTACTGCATAGTATCGTAAATACCATAACCAGCATAAACAGAGCCACCAGGAGAGTTAATATAAATAGAAATATCCTTCCCAGGGTCATTGCTATCTAGGAACAAAAGCTGAGCCTGAATAACGTTAGCCGTATAGTCATTGATGCCCGTACCTAGAAAGATAATACGGTCCATCATCAATCGAGAGAAAACGTCCATTTGCGCTACATTAAGCTGGCGTTCCTCAATAATAGTAGGTGATATATAGCTACTCTGCAAATCCATGTAATTCTCTAGAGCAAGAGTATTCATCCCTAGATGACGAGTAGCAAACTTCTTAAATTCGTTCATTGTCTTATTTGTGATTGCTTAGTAACAAAGATAATAGTTTTCACTTAATCTTAATTGAATAAATAAAGTAGATACACAGAGCATTGAATAAATTTTCATACATGGCACGAACGGAAAGCAAGATGAGAAACAGCACGACACTACGAGGTTTGAGCTCTGCGCTCAGCGATTCTAGTCCTTTGGGGTCTATTTAATGGGATGAAAAGCTATTTCATACTTCAGTTAAATCACGATTGTAAGTACGCGTACTTATTTCAGTAAGTGCGTGTACTTATCTTAGTGAGTGCGCGCACTTAAATTTGTAAGTACGTAGTACTTTCTGGAGACTTCAGCTGTAGTCTGCACAAACTTCAGCCGTAGTTTGTACAGACTTCGCCGAGGTTTTGAGTTTAGGAAAGGCACTTATATTTTCCCTTTCTGTATGTGGAAATTTTAATCCACTGCACTAGCTCTAATCAGACAAAAGAAAACCCCTTCCCAATCTGCACACATACGCTACA
>RBKG01000172.1 GCA_003640335.1 Porphyromonas sp. | reverse complement strand
TGATTAAATTAGTCTTAGACTATACTCTGTAAGACTTAATCAAGAGTCTTCTTGATTTCAATCTCTTCGTAGGCTTCGATAATATCGCCCACCATGATGTCGTTATAGCCTTCAATGTTAAGACCGCAATCCTGACCAGAAACAACCTCCTTAGCATCGTCCTTGAAACGCTTAAGCGAACCAAGAGCACCTTGGTACTTCACGATACCATCGCGAATAAGGCGAATCTTATTGTTGCGCTTAATCTTACCTTCAAGAACCATACAGCCTGCGATAGTTCCGACCTTGCTGATTTTGAATGTCTGTTGTACTTCAAGGTTAGCAACAACATTCTCCTTAATCTCTGGAGAAAGCATACCTTCCATAGCACTCTTAATATCTTCAATAGTATCGTAGATAATAGAGTAAGTACGGATTTCTACACCCTCTCTATCGGCCTGACGCTTAGCAGCCTGACTAGGACGTACTTGGAAACCAATGATGATAGCCGAAGAAGCCGACGCAAGAACAACGTCGCTCTCGCTAATAGCACCTACGCCCTTATGGATAACATTAACCTGAATTTCTTCAGTAGATAGACGGATAAGCGAGTCACTAAGAGCCTCAATAGAACCGTCTACGTCACCCTTAATAATCACATTCAGTTCTTGGAAGTTACCGAGAGCACGACGGCGAGCAAGCTCTTCAAGTGTCAAGCCCTTCTTCGTACGGCTGTCCTGCTCACGCTTGAGCTGTTCACGCTTATTAGCAATGCTACGAGCTTCCTGCTCAGTATCCATAACATTGAATGTTTCACCTGCAGTAGGCGCACCATCAAGACCAAGGATAAGTACTGGCGTACTTGGACCAGCCTCAGTGATGCGGTGGTTACGTTCGTTGAACATAGCCTTAACCTTACCAAAGTGCGTACCAGCAAGTACTACATCACCAGCTCTTAGTGTTCCGTTCTGCACCATCACAGTAGCTACGTAACCACGACCCTTATCAAGTGAAGACTCGATGATGCTACCAGTAGCCTTTCTGTTTGGATTAGCCTTAAGCTCTAGCATTTCAGCTTCAAGGAGTACCTTCTCTAGCAATTCCTCGATGTTAAGACCTTGCTTAGCTGAAATCTCTTGACACTGATACTTACCGCCCCACTCTTCTACAAGATAATTCATTGCAGCGAGCTGTTCGCGAATGCGGTCTGGGTTAGCTCCAGGCTTATCAATCTTATTGATTGCAAAGACCATAGGCACACCAGCGGCAGCAGCATGGTTGATAGCTTCCTTTGTTTGAGGCATCACATCATCATCAGCAGCAACGATGATAATCGCGATATCCGTAATCTTAGCACCACGAGCACGCATAGCAGTGAAGGCTTCGTGACCCGGTGTATCAAGGAAAGTTATACGCTTGCCATTCTGTAACTTCAAGCTATAAGCACCGATGTGCTGAGTAATACCTCCAGCTTCACCTGCGATTACGTTCGTATTGCGCAAGCGGTCTAGAAGAGAAGTCTTACCATGGTCTACGTGTCCCATCACCGTTACGATAGGAGGACGGCTTTCTAGGTCTGCTTCATCATCTACTTCTTCCTGCTGGCTAAGCGTTTCAGCAACCTCTGCACTTACAAAGTCAGTCTTAAAGCCAAACTCCTCTGCAACGATGTCAATAGTCTCTGCATCTAGACGCATATTGATAGACACCATTAGACCAAGCGTCATACAAGTACCGATAACCTTAGTTACAGGTACATCCATCATATTTGCGAGGTCACTAACTGTTACGAACTCAGTTAGCTTAAGTACACGGCTTTCTTCCGCTGCTGCTTCTGCTGCTTCTGCTGCGGCAGCACGAGCGGCGTCACGCTTATCCTTACGATACTTAGCACCCTTGTTTTGGTTATTCTTACCTGTTAGGCGAGCAAGCGTTTCCTTAACCTGACGCTGTACATCTTCGTCACTTGGCTGATTATTAGGTTGTCCCTTAGCCTTGTGGTCCTTCTTATTACCACCCTTTTGCTTATTGTTTTCGTGGCGAGCATTATTATTTTGCTTACCGCCTTCGCTCTTATTAGCTCCGTTGTGGTCGTTGTTATTCTTCTTCGCTTGGTTATTAGCCGAGTGGTTAGCGTTGTTACCTTGACGCTTACCCTGATTATTACCAATCTTAGCAGCTTCAGCCTTTACATCTACAGCCTCTTTTACACGCTGGCGTTTTTTACGCTCTTCCTTACGCTCCTTATTGCTCTTCTTAGCTGGACGAGTAGAGTCGTTTATCGCACTAAGGTCAATCTTACCAACAACCTTAAACTCAACACCCACATTAGGGGTAGAAGGACGATACACACCATCATCAGTCTTAGCTTCTGCCTTAGGCTCCTCTACAACTACAGGACTCTCTTCCTTTACTTCTTGCTTTGGGGTCTCTACCTTAGCAGGCTTGACAGGTTCGCTCTTCTTCTCTTCCTGCTTAGGCTTTGCTGGTGCCTTAACCTCAGTAGGCTTCACCTCTTCAGTCTTAACCTCGACTTTCTTAGACTCTTCCTTCTTGGGCTTAGCTTCTGCCTTAGGCTTTTCTTCCTTAGGAGCTTTCATATCATTGATATTTCCAAGAATAGTCAAACCGCGCTTAGGCTTCGCTTCTTCAGCTTGAGGTTCTTTAGCTTCGCTCTTTGGCTCTTCCTTAGGCTTATCCTCTAGACGAGCAAGAATACGTTCGCCAACGCCATCTCCAGATTCTTTTACAAATGCACTCTTAAGCAATTGGTTCACCTCAGCATACTCTAAGCGAGTATTAGGAGTCGGGTTCTTTTCGCCGAGCATACCTCGTTTGGTAATCTCCTCTTGTACAGAGTTGACTCCCACTCCGAGTTCCTTGGCTAAATCTATTAATTTTATTTTCGACATTCTGTTTTTGCTTTAGGGTTTATATTAGGCTTCTTCCTCTTCACTCACTTCTGCATCATCGTCAAGTTCTTCATCACTGAACTCGCTACGTAATACAGAGATTACTTGGTCAAGAGTAGCTTCTTCTAGGTCTGTCGCAGAGATAAGCTCTTCACGGCTCTTCTTAAGAACAGACTTAGCCGTAGTGCAGCCGATGTTCTTGAATAGGTCAATAATCCAAGAGTCAATCTCATCTGCAAATTCATCTAGATAGATATCCTCTTCTGTATTATCGTTATCGCGGAATACCTCGATACGATAACCAGTTAGAAGAGATGCCAACTTAAGGTTAGAGGCATTCTTACCAATAGCCAAAGGCACTTCTTCTGGGCGAAGATAAACCTCTGCTTGCAATGGTTCGCTCTCATTATCAAGAGAGATAGCTGAGACCTTAGCAGGACTAAGCGCACGCTGTATAAAGAGTAATGTATTGCTTGTATAGGTAGTTACATCAATGTTTTCGCCACGCAACTCACGAACGATACCACGGATACGCGAACCATTCATACCTACGCAAGCTCCCACTGGGTCGATACGGTCATCATAACTTTCAACGGCAATCTTAGCACGCTCACCTGGGATACGAGCGATAGCACGCAACGTAATTAGACCATCATTGATTTCAGGCACATTGAGCTCGAGAAGACGCTTTAGGAACTCACCACTACTACGAGATAGGATAACCTTAGGGTTATTATTTTCGTTCTCTACACGCTCAATGACAGCTCTCACTGTTTCGCCCTTGCGGAAGAAGTCGCCAGGGATTTGTTCATTCTTAGGAAGAATAAGCTCGTTACCATCTTCATCAATAAGAAGAGCTTCACGCTTCCACACCTGATATACTTCGGCTGTAATCAGTTCTCCTACTCTATCCTTAAAGCGAGCGAAGAAATTATCCTTCTGCAGTTCAAGAATCTTACTTGCAAGAGCTTGACGAAGATTGATAACAGCACGACGTCCAAAAGCATTAAAGTTTACAGACTCAGACACCTCATCACCTACTTCACAATCAGCATCTACAAGTTGAGCATCACGAAGAGCAATTTCGTCATTTTCATTTACAACCTCTCCGTTTTCCACCACACGACGCTTACGCCAGATTTCGAAGTCTCCTCTATCAGGGTTAATAAGCACTGTAAAGTTACGGTCTGTGCCGTAGATTTTACTTAGCACATTAAGGAAAGCCGACTCTAAGACAGAGACCATCGTCTCCTTACTGATGTTCTTAAGGTCTTTAAACTCTGCTAGAGAGTCTATCATGCTTGTTGTTTCTTTCTTCTTTGCCATATATAGTATTATTTATTCTCTTAAAACTTAAAAATACGCTTAGTAGAAAGGATTTCATCCATAGGAATAGTGATGAGCTCCTCTACTTCTGTTTTACGTTTAGCCCCTTCGAGCTTAACCTTGCGCACAACGCTCAGCTCTATCTGCTCAGCCGACACTGCACTTAAAACGCCCTTTTCTTTGATGCCGCCCTTGCGTAGCACTTCCACTTCTTCATCGATAGCGGCTTCATACTGACGAAGCACCTTAAAGGGAGATGTAAGACCAGCCGAACCTACTTCTAGCTCGTAATCCTCAACCTCTCTATCTTGATTAGCTTCAATGTGCTTAGTTATGCGCACACAGGCATCAATATCAACGCCTTCATCGCTTCCAAGCTCTACAACAATCCTATTTCCAGGATGTACCAATACGTCTACGATGTAATACGCAGGATACTCGGCAGCGATATACTCTGCCACGAGAGTTTCTATTACTTGCTGACTTATCATCTTTTTGAGTCTTATTTTATAATAAATTCGGAGGAGGCCTGTAATCAGCCTCCTCCGTTCCTTGTTACTCTACAAAGGTAGTAAAAATTATTCTATCTCCGCACATTA
>RBKG01000228.1 GCA_003640335.1 Porphyromonas sp. | reverse complement strand
GCGTTTAAGCTTATAACGAGAATAACGTTCAACTTATTTTGTTACTTGTTATACCCAAGGCTGTTTATTGAGGCCTATTTGAGCTCTTAGCTAATTGGTAAAAAGAAAAATGAAAATAATTTTTAGGTGTCTAATGCTCTGTTTATTAGTTGTTTTTGCTCTGTTTTGTACTTCTGCTTAGGGAGATTTCTTGTTTTAGTATTTGGAAGTTTAGAAAAAAGTACATACCTTTGCATCGAATTCAGAAATGAGTTCGCCTCGAAAGGCTTGCGGCAGTGGTGTAATTGGTAGCCACGTCAGACTTAGGATCTGATGCCGAGAGGCGTGGGGGTTCGAGTCCCTTCTGCCGCACAGAGCGAGATATCTGTAAAAGATGTCTCGCTTTTTCTTTGTCTCAAGGTTTTACTAGACGGTTAAAGGTGCTTGTGTGTCTGTTAGGTAAGACTTCTGTTATTAGTGTCATGAGGGAGAGAGGGGTAAAAGACTCTTAGTCATCTGCGTGCAATGGTCTGATATTTCTTTGTAACTTTGTAGTGTTATGGAAGAGAAACAATTAACTCTAGATAGACGTTATCTGCGCATGGCTCGTATATGGGCAGAGAACTCATATTGTAAACGACGTCAAGTAGGTGCTCTCATCGTGAAAGATAAGAGCATTATTTCTGATGGTTATAATGGTACTCCCTCAGGCTTTGAGAATATATGCGAAGATGAGCAGGGAGTAACAAAGAAGTATGTCTTGCATGCGGAGGCAAATGCGATAACAAAAGTAGCTGCGAGTACCAATAACTGCTGTGGTGCTACGGTCTATGTGACTGCTTCTCCGTGCATAGAGTGTGCTAAGCTCATTATCCAAGCAGGAATAAAAAGAGTTGTGTATAGTGAGGAATATCATTTGCGTGATGGCGTAGAGTTGTTACAGCACGCAGGCGTAGAGGTTCTTTTCCTTGAAGGAGAATAAAAGTTTATGAAACTAGATAAGATTAAATCTTTTGCTAAAGAACTAGGACATGTATGCCTAGCTTCTTTGGGGTACATCGTTGCTTTTTTTCTAGGAATTTTTGGATTCTATTTTATTGAAAAGAGAAGCATGGAGGCCGCTTATCCGGTTGCTAGTATCTTGAAGTTAATTCAACAGAATTATGTTGATGATATTGATATAGACAGCCTAGGAGAAAAAACGATTCCCCTTATCCTCTCTCAGCTAGACCCTCACTCAATGTATCTATCTCCCGAAGAGGCTAAAAGAGAGAATGAGAGCCTTGAAGGTAGCTTTAGTGGGATAGGAATTCAGTTTAATAGACTGAAAGATACTGTGATTGTTACGCGCGTAATTCCTGGTGGAGGTAGCCATAGAGCAGGAGTTTTACCCGGAGACCGCATTCTGAAGGGTGATGGAAAGAGCCTTGTAGGGAAAGTTCTAGAGGATGACTCTATTATGAAGGTTCTCAAAGGCAAGGAGGGTACAGTCGTAGGTCTTGATATTCTGAGAGAAGGCAAACCTAAGAAGATAAATGTCGTACGTGGTCCTGTCCCAGTGAGCAGTGTAGAGACGAGTTACATGATTGGTGACAAGCTTTACGTTAAATTGTCTCGTTGGGGGGCAATGACTCATCAAGAATTCCTTGATATATATGTGCGCAATCAAGCTCAGACTAAGGGCGTTATTATTGACTTGAGGGATAATGGTGGTGGTTATCTAGAATCTGTAGTTGCTCTTGCCGGCGAATTCCTTCCTAAGGGAAAGCTCATTACCTACACAGAAGGAAAGCATTATCGTCGAGAAGATTACGTTACTGATAGGCAGGGCTTATTGGAGAATATGCCCCTTGTTGTTTTGGTCAACGAGCTTAGTGCGTCTGCAAGTGAAATCTTTGCAGGTGCTATGCAGGACCATGATAGGGCTATGATTATTGGACGCCGTACTTTTGGGAAAGGACTTGTTCAGAGACCTTTTGTCTTGAGAGATCAGAGTAATGTACGTCTAACTGTCGCTAGGTACTATACACCTAGCGGACGTAGTATTCAGAAAAAGTATAAAATGGGTCTTGAGGGTTCAGAGGCTTATTCTCAAGATTTGGAAGAACGCTACAGACATGGTGAGCTTGATAATGTAGATAGTATTGCCGTCGCAGATACTCGTAAGTACTTTACCGATGGCGGTCGTGTCGTTTATGGCGGTGGTGGCATTAGCCCTGATTTATTTATTCCAAGAGATACTATTGGGGTTAATCCATATTTTATAAGATTAGGTCGAAGAGGAGCTTTTGCAAGATATGCTTTTGATTATGTAGATACTCATCGTAAGGAGTTAGCTACCTTAAAGACATTTTCTGCAGTAGAGACTTATCTGAAGAATCATGAGCAGGAGATTTTGATTGATTTTGCGCGTTATGCTCAGACTAAGTTGGGCGTGGATATGCGCTCAACATATTTAGAGCAGAGTCGTTCTCGTATATTAGATGATTTGTCTTTCCTAATTATTGATGGTGTCTTTGATGACAGTGCGATGGCTTACAGATTATTGCATCGTAGAGATAATGCCTTCAATGAAGCTCTGCGCTTACTCCAGACTAAGTCTTGGAAGCCAGATGTAAAGAATAAAACGAATAAAGCATGAATATAGAGCATCGCTCCGGTTTTGTAAATATAGTAGGTAATCCCAATGTGGGAAAAAGTACTCTGATGAATCTTCTCGTAGGCGAGAGGGTCTCTATCATCACGAGTAAGGCACAAACGACAAGGCATCGCATTATGGGTATTGTCAATACTCCTGAGATGCAGATTGTATATAGTGATACACCAGGGGTCTTACGTCCCAATTACAAACTTCAGGAAAGTATGCTGGAGTTTAGTGAGAGTGCTTTAGGAGATGCCGATGTCCTAATTTATGTGACAGATACAGTAGAGACTGCTGAGAAGAATGAAGAGTTCTTGGCTCGTGTGCGTGGGGTTGATTGTCCCCTTCTACTTGTCATCAATAAGCTAGACCTGAGCAATCAAAAGGAGTTGGAGAAGTTGGTTGAGTATTGGCATGAGCAACTTCCTAAGGCCGAGATTGTCCCCATATCAGCTTTGAACCGCTTTAATATAGAGCCATTGCGCAAGCGTATAGAGAGCTTAATCCCACCTTCTCCTCCATATTTTGAGAAAGATGCGCTCACTGATAAGCCTGCTCGTTTCTTCGTAACAGAGATTATCCGCGAGAAGATACTGCTCTATTATCAAAAGGAAATCCCTTATGCCACGGAGGTGATTGTCGAGGAGTTTAAGGAGGAAGCAGGGCGTATCAATATCAAATGTTTGATTGTCGTGGAGCGTGATAGTCAGAAGGGTATTATCATTGGTCCTAAGGGGGTAGCCCTTAAGAGAGTTGGTTCGGCTGCTCGTAAGGATATTGAGCGGTTCTTTGATAAAAAGGTTTTCTTAGAAATCTTTGTCAAAGTAGAGAAAGATTGGCGTAACCGAGATAACCTCTTGAAGCGTTACGGCTATCAATTAGATTAAAAAAGAATAACATAAATAGATGAGTAATTTAGTAGCAATAGTAGGTCGCCCGAATGTGGGTAAGTCTACACTCTTTAATCGCTTGACGCAAAGCCGTCAGGCAATAGTCAATGAGCAGTCGGGTACTACACGAGATAGGCAGTATGGACGTGTCAGTTGGCTAGATAAAGATTTCTCTATCGTTGATACTGGCGGTTGGGTTGTCGGTAGTGAAGACGTCTTCGAGGAGGAAATCAATAAGCAAGTAGAGCTTGCTATGCAGGAAGCTGATGTTATTCTTTTCGTTGTAGATGTGGAGAATGGGTCTACTGACCTTGATGATGAAGTCGCAAGTAAGCTCAGACGAACAAAGAAGCCCGTACTTGTGGTAGCGAATAAGGCTGATAACTACGAACAGCACTACGCAGCGGCAGAGTTCTATTCTTTTGGTCTTGGTGACCCTATTTGTATCTCGGCTGTGAATGGTAGCGGTACAGGTGATTTGCTAGATGAAATTGTGAAGAACTTACCTGAGAATAGTACCGATGAAGAAGAGTTTGATTGCCCTCGTATCGCTATTGTCGGTCGTCCGAATGCTGGTAAGAGTTCGCTTGTCAATGCCTTTATTGGAGAGGAGCGTAATATCGTAACAGATAGAGCGGGTACGACTCGTGATAGTATCTATACGCATTATGATAAGTTTGGTAAGAACTTCTACCTCGTGGATACAGCAGGTATTCGCAAGAGAGGTAAGGTCAATGAAGACTTAGAGTACTATTCTGTTATCCGCTCAATACGTGCGATTGAGAATAGCGACGTTTGTATTCTTATGCTCGATGCTACTCGTGGTATTGAGAGCCAAGACCTTAATATCTTCTCTATTATTCAGAAGAATAGCAAGGGGCTAGTAGTGTGTGTGAACAAGTGGGATTTGGTTGAGGATAAGAGTCAAGTAGTCATTAAGACTTTTGAGAATGCTATCCGCGAGCGACTTGCGCCATTTACAGATTTCCCTATTATCTTCATCTCTGCGCTTACGAAGCAGCGTATCTTCAAGGTGCTTGAGACGGTGCAAGAGGTTTACGAACGTCGTAGCAACAGAGTGCCAACAAGCAAACTTAATGAGGTGATGTTACCTATCATTGAGGCTACTCCACCACCTGCGACTAAGGGTAAGTACATTAAGATTAAGTATGTGATGCAGTTGCCCACAGCTGTGCCTAGCTTCGTATTCTTTGCGAACTTGCCTCAGTGGGTTAAGGACCCTTACAAGCGTTTCTTGGAGAATAAGATTAGAGAGAACTGGGATTTTAGCGGTACTCCTATAAATATCTT
>RBKG01000003.1 GCA_003640335.1 Porphyromonas sp. | reverse complement strand
AAGTTGGAGTGAAGCAATTCGAGTTGCGGCATCTCGTGCTATACGCTAATAATACGCTTTTGAATTACCTTTTGATAGTAAAATAACAACATCTATCCGTCTGAGAGACATATTAACATGATCAATAACTACTAGCCGATAAAGAGTTTAGCTACAAGGATACCAACCCAAGCGAGAGAGTAATATTCCTAGCGGAGCTTATTGTGAGAATGATAAAGTTGCCAAAGAAGTAGTAAATAATTACCACTCAAACATCCCTAAAGTAACACTGATTAATGAATGATATTTACGGCATAGGTTGGGGCTAGGTGGGTTGATTAAACACACGCCTCACTTGAGTTGTAGGAGTTAGACGATAATAGATATCAAGTTGTCTACTACAAAGCCTTTGGCTTAGGTAATTATGTTGAAACAAAATCAGAATTCTATGAGGATAAATACCTATTTTGTGGTTAATCAGCGCACTTTGTAGGGTGTTCCTAAACAAAAAAGGCTCCGAAGAACCTTTGAAATCTTTCTTGGTTGCCCAGGTGGCTCTGCATTGGGACCAAATCTGTAATGACATACTCGCATAGATACAGTTATCTAATGCAAACCCCCTGGACGCTAGAGTACCTAGCTCGTACTAGAACATGCTTCATAGATGTGCGATAATATGGATATGAGACTCATCAGTGCAAATATCAGTAATTATGGCAGGCTTGTTGATACAAAAATAAATCTAGACAGCAATGTCATTGCTATCGTTGGTCCGAACGAGGCTGGTAAAACCACACTCTTAAAGGCATTAAAGTACATCGATGACCAAAATGAGTTAAATCCGAAAGAACGCTCGCGTGCCGTAGAGGCCGACGGAAATGCGAATGTCATTTCTCTCGACTATATACTCGAAAAAGAAGATACAGCAGAAATTGAAGAGTATGACCTAGAAGAGATTCCCGGTCGCATTACCGTCAGCCGCAAGGTGGACGGCAGCGGTGTCTATATAGAAACAGGTACAAGGATTATACCTAAGCTAGAGCCGCTTCTTGAGAACGTAGAATTATTGAAAAAGTACGCCAAGAGTGACGACTTACTAGACCTCGTTTCAACCGAGACAATCTATAATGACCCAGGTGCCGACACTCCTCATGATTTTCGTGCAGAACTCAACGAATTGATTGAATGGCTCAATGACTTTGAAATAAGCACTTCAACTAAACCCCCTGAGAATAGCATAGAAAGGTCAGAGACTCTTGCTCGTGTACTTATTGACAATAAGGATGCCGATGATTTGCGCGAAAGACTTACTAATATCAGTGATTGGCTCAAAAATAGCGATATTAGTGAAAAAGTAAATAATGATTTATGGGGTTTAACGCCTGACTTTTTGATGTTTGGTGAAGCTGACAGGATGCTTAGCTCCTCTTATGTACTTTCCGATGAGTTTTTAAATTCAGTACCAGCCTCTTTGGATAACTTACTTAAAGTCGCCCAATTAGATATACGTAACGTAGTAGCTGCCAGCAGAATGGGAGACATCCCTCGCAGGGAAACTGCACTAAGGAAGGCAAATAAGAATCTTGCTACACTCTACGGCACTGCCTGGAGGCAGTCAGCCATTGGAGTGGAACTTTTGATAGATGGAGACCAGCTAAGGGTTAATGTTCTCGAAAATGATAATAACGTGACAATGTTCGACGAAAGAAGTGCTGGGTTACGCATGTTCGTCTCATTGGTTGCTTTTCTCAAGAGACATCTAGAGAAAGATACAAAGCCAATACTCTTAATAGACGAAGCGGAAAACCACCTACACATAGATGCCCAAGCAGACCTGGTGAATATGTTCATGTCTCAGGACAAAGTAGCTAAAATTATCTACACTACCCATTCTCCAGCATGCCTACCGCCAGATTTAGGCACAAGCATTCGTTCAGTCGTACCTGATAGTAGCAACCTACAGCTCAGTAGGGTGCAGAATTCATTCTGGACTAATGGTCCTGGACTCTCTCCGCTAATGATTGCAATGGGTGCTGCCGCAGCAGCATATACACCTGCTCGATACGTTCTGCTTGGAGAAGGTGCTACGGAAATGATTCTATTGCCTTCACTCATACGAGCAGCCACAGGTCACGACGTCATCTATCAGGTGGCTCCTGGCTTATCGGAAGTACCAGGTGATTTTTACGAACAGCTCGACCTCGAAGCATCTAAAGTCGCTTACATATTAGATGGAGATGCGGGAGGAGATAGCTTAAAGAATAAACTTATCAAAAACGGCATCCCCCCTAAAAGAATTGTACAGACCAGTTACCCTTGTACGGAAAATCTCATACCAAAATCGGTATACGTTGATGTACTTAAATCCCTAATGCTTGAAATGAAAATCGCTCCAGATGTAGTGGACAGAATTCCCGCATTGCCAGCAGAGACATTGCAAACATGGCCTAGCTTCATTGATTCATGGGCTAAGTCGGAAGGTGTGAAACTACCATCGAAAATAGCAGTGGCAAATAAGGTTGCACCCCTTCTCGCATCAGAAAAATTTACCGAAAGCCAAAGGACTGAGTTACAAAAAATACACTCTGCCTCCCTCTATGCGTTGGAGATAAAAGAATAAACGATGACCGTAGTAGTAGGAGCTATAAAAGGAGAGAGTGTAATCCTGGTCTCAGACTCACGTGCAACTGCTAGAATAGGTGGAGTTTCTGAAATCAGTGACGACAGACTCCAAAAAATAATTGGCTTATCGGCGAACTTAATTATTGGTTATGCTGGTGACGTCTCGTCAGTCAATGATATATTGCGCGAGCTAAGTGGCTATGCCGAAGCAAGTCACACTCGAAAAGAACTTCTTTCTGCAATTACAAACCTATGTGTTGCCAAGATTAATGAAAAACTTAAACTTTTCTCTCTACTTGTGGCCACGCTCGAGGACGACTCATGGAAGTTACATTTATTTGAGTATGGTACAGGCTACTCAGCCCAGCCTGTCGATACCTTTAAGCTTATAGGCAGTGGCTCTGTAGCTCAAGATGTTATAGAGCAATTCTATAATACAAATATTGATGGCAACTATGACGATAAGCAGTTTGTAGACAAGCTCGTAGTAACATTAAGCTCTCGCCTTTCGGGTAGCGACGTTATAGGGGTGGGGGGATTGCCGCAGGCCTTAATCCTTGATTCTGGTGGTGTCAGAACTCGCAGTACGGGCTTCGTCGAAATGACACCCGAAGGAGAGCCGCGGTCAAAACAGATAGTTTTCGAGGGCGGTCGTTGGCTACAAAAAGACCTTGCATCTGGTTCGGAGATGATGATAATCACACCAAATGAAATGCTCAGTACCGATGCAAGTGAGCATATATTCTACAATTATGAGAAAAATCAGACGCCCCCCTCAGAAATGAAGTGGTATATGAACTCTTTTATCCTGTGCCAAGATGTCAAGACTACTCCAAATTCAATTGAGTTCATAGGTGGCCTAACCTCTTTAATGGCAGGTAATTTCCCTAAAGAAATTGAAGCATGGCTCTATATGTCCGTATTCGGGCCGTCAACAGACCATGATATGAAGATTATTCTACGATACCCTACAGATGAACCGAAAGTACTCTACGAAGAGCATTTCGAGAACGAAGGATTCCCATTCGAATACGAGAACAAGTACAGGCTTAAACTACAAATAACAGAGCCTGGAGACTACTACTTGGAATGTATCATAGATGACGCTGTAAGAGCAAGTAGGTTGATAAACGTACACCCGTACCAAGATGACCTAAGCGAGACTGCTAATATGCAGGCCAATGCAGAAGCTATTAACGGGTATACAGATAGCGAATTAATATCTCCAAGATTGACATTGTTCACCCTCAGTACAGATGAGCCACAACGCTCAAATAACCTCGAAAAAATTACTGGGCAATTTTGCTCTGTCTATTGTAAGAACTACCCTCTTGAATTCAATGCTTTCGCTTACTTACTAATACAGGGTAATCCAGGTGTCTATGATTTTCGATTTGAACTCTTTGATGCATCAAATCACGAAAAGATGTACGAAGGAGGTTCGCGTGTAGATTGCACATCAGCTCTGCTAAAAAAGCCATTGCTAGCTAAGGTGACACTCAAATTTAACAAGCCAGGATACTATTTCTTTGTGGCATATATCGATGGCATGATGCAGGGAGCGCATGTAGTTATTGCAGATACGGTTCCCGCGACGCTAGGCTACGGTATGACAGAAGAAGTGATGACGTTATTGCAGGAAAACGAATATTACGTTTTAGCGAAAAGACCTATTGATATAAGTACTCAATCAGCAGGCTCTTCTTAGTCTTGTGCCGGGGTAATACCGCTTAGCTAAAAGGCATTTACTAAAGATGATATAATAAATATGCCTAAACCAGCTAAAGGGATAGGACCCGATAGTTTTCGATATGGATGTCATTTATAGGTTCTATCCCTTTAGCTGGTTTAGGCACCTAGATATGGGTGCCTTTTTGTTTTGGACACAAAAGCAAGCACCGAATTAAATTAGGCAAGAAAGGAGAAGCATGGAAATACCGAGTGCAGTAATAGCGTTTACTATCATTTTGGGCATTGCCTACTGGGTAAACAGTAGTCGTGAAGATAAAGCTGTCACAGAAGCTATCAAGGCCGCTCGCAATGAGGATGTAGCCCTTGATATTATGCGAGATGTAGACAGGCAATGGCTGCTTGCGTCACTAAGTGCTAGAGTGAGGTTCCAAAGTATATTATTCCCAAAGGGGTTGGTTTACGACTACGAGAACCATAGGTTTGGAACCACCCAGATTAGTACATTTTACAGAGTGCTATTAACCAAAAAAGACTCCGAAGAGTCTTCGAAATCTTTCTTGGTAGCGGGGGTAGGATTTGAACCTACGACCTTTGGGTTATGAGCCC
>RBKG01000291.1 GCA_003640335.1 Porphyromonas sp. | reverse complement strand
TGCTGAAGCTAAACCTTTGATAGAAGAGGCTATCCGTAGTGGTAAAGTATTCGAATTTTACAAAAAATATATAAATAATATGATTAAAAACTAGACCTTTATGGAAGATATTTTACATAAAATTAAGCAAGAGAGAGCTTTACAACTCAAGCAAGAAGAAAAATCATTTGAGCGCCCTTCTTTCAAAGATGCTTTAAAAAAAGAGGGACTACAGATTATAGGCGAAATCAAACGAGCTTCACCTTCCAAGGGGCAAATAGCAACTGATAATTTTGACCTATTAAAGCAAGCGAATCATTATGCAAGTAATAATATTGCAGCCTTCTCCATCTTAACAGAAGAAGCTTATTTTAAAGGAGATAATACTTTTATAGAAATAGTAGCAAAAGAGTATTCTCATATTCCTATTTTACGTAAGGATTTTATATATACTCCTTTTCAAGTTGCTCATAGTAAGTTTTTAGGAGCCTCTGCTATCTTATTGATTGTAAGAATGCTAAATAATGATGAACTAAATTATTTACACCAATTAGCTCAAAGCCTAGGAATGGATGTATTAGTAGAGGTACATAACCAACAAGAACTCTCAAGAGCTCTTGCCATTCCTAATCTTGAGATTTTGGGAATTAACAATCGTAACCTCAATACTTTTGAAGTTTCTCTGCAAACCACAGAAGACCTTATTGCCTTGATTCCTAAAGAAAAACGAGAAAAATTACTCATTGTAAGCGAAAGTGGTTATCTTTCAAAAGAAGATATAGAGTACGCTAAAAGCCTGAATGTAGATGCACTTCTTATAGGAGAAGCTCTAATGAAAGGACTATTATTCTAATAAAATGCGAAAGACAGCTCTAAAAATATGTGGAATTCGTTCTCTTGAAGAAATTGAAGATTTAAAGGAATTATCTATTGACTATTTTGGATGCATCTTCACTGAGAAAAGTCCTAGATATATTTCCTATGAGCTTGCAAGAGAGATAGCAATAATTGTTCATCAAGCTCA
>RBKG01000207.1 GCA_003640335.1 Porphyromonas sp. | reverse complement strand
TACAGCTGAAGTCTCCAGAAAGTACTACGTACTTACAAATTTAAGTACGCGTACTCACCGAAATAAGTACGTGTACTCACTAAAGTGTTTACGTGTAAATACAGATGTAAGTATGCGTGCGTACTAGACTGTTATAGACTCGACCATTCGAGGATAATTTAAACAAAACTTTAACCCAATAATCTCTATAAGCTAGATATTTAACTATCTTTGTTACTAATATCAAACTGATGAATATGAACTTAACGGATACTAAACAAGGATTTTGGAGTCGAGCATGGTCGCTTTACCGAGATGGATTTAAGAATTTATCCCCTTATTCGCGTACGCTTTGGCTTATTATCGCGATAAAGCTCTTTGTGATGTTTGCCGTCTTAAAGGTCTTTTTCTTCCCGAACTATACCAAGCAGCAAGCTAAAGAGCGTAATATCTCAGGTAATGAATGGGTACAGCAAGACCTAATCAATCGTGCTAAAAAATAAAATTAATTAATATCGTTACATTATGCATCTCGAACAATTAATGGCATGGTCACGTGCCCAATTTGCCTTGACTGCGATGTATCACTGGCTCTTCGTTCCACTTACACTTGGGCTAGGGATTGTTATGTCTTTGGCAGAGACTCAGTATTATCGTACTGGGGCTGATTTTTGGAAGAAGAGCGCAATCTTTTGGCAGAAGCTCTTCGGTATTAACTTCGCTATTGGCGTTGCGACGGGTATTATCCTAGAGTTTCAGTTTGGTACAAACTGGTCTAACTACTCCTCATTTGTAGGGGATATCTTCGGTGCTCCTTTGGCTATCGAAGGTATGCTGGCCTTCTTTATGGAGTCTACTTTCGTAGCTGTTATGTTCTTCGGCTGGGGCAAGGTAAGTAAGCGTTTTCACTTGGCTTCTACTTGGCTGACGATTATAGGAGCTTCTCTCTCGGCAGTATGGATTTTGATTGCCAATGCATGGATGCAAAACCCTGTAGGTATGGCATTCAATCCTGATACTATGCGTAGTGAGATGGCTGACTTCTGGTCTGTGGCTCTGTCATCTACGGCTTTGATTAAGATTGCACACACGCTTACTTCTAGCTGGGTGCTAGGTGCTCTGTTCGCTGGTGGGGTAGCTGCTTTCTATGCACTTAAGAAGAAAAATAGTGAGTTCGTTATCCGCAACTTCAAGATTATTGCTCCTTTTGGTCTTGTTGCCGCTCTTCTTACAGCTGAGACAGGGCATGTCTCTGCAGTAGATGTGTACGAGCATCAGCCAATGAAGCTTGCTGCTATGGAAGCTCTTTATGAGTCTGGTCAGTGTACTGTCACTCATGAGTGTGTCGATGGTAATGGTATGCCTCTTAGTGCTTTCGGTATCCTCAACCCTAGCAAGCAGAAGCCTGATGATGGTGTAGAACCATTCTTATTTAACATCGAATTGCCTCACGTACTTAGTGTGATGTCTACGAATACCCTTAATTCGTATGCTCCTGGGGTTAATAATATCCTTCGTGGTGATTACTATCTGCGTAATGGTGAAAAGGCTATCTCTGTAGAGGAACGCATGATTCGTGGTCGTAAGGCTGTGAATGCTCTTCGTGATTACAGTATTGCTAAGCGTGCAGGGGATACGATTGCCGCAAATCAGCATAAAGCTATCCTTGATGAGAACTTTGCTCACTTTGGTTATGGCTACTTCGATAGTAAGTATGAAGCGGTTCCTAATGTGCCTGTCGTATATTATTCTTTCCGTGCGATGGTTACGCTAGGAGGTGCTTTTATCTTGCTCTTTGCTTTACTCTCTTGGTTTGCTTATCGCCCTGCTGGTACAGATATAGACAAGCGTAAGTGGCTTATGTGGTTTGCCCTCTTGATGGCTCCTATGGCTTGGGTTGCGAGTCAAACAGGTTGGGTTGTCGCAGAAATGGGACGTCAGCCATGGACGATACAGAACCTACTTCCTGTACGTGCTGCCGTATCGCAGTTAGAAGCATCTTCGGTAATTGTAACTTTTGTTCTCTTTGCCGTGCTCTTCACTGTTATGCTTGTAGCCGAACTCAATATCATGAAGAAGGCTATCTCTTCTGGTCCTGATGCTCACTAAAGTAAAATCTTAATCACAAGTAAAATACGTAATAATATGGATTACGCTTTTTTTCAGAATTATTGGTGGTTCTTGATAGCTCTTTTAGGAGCTTTGCTCGTCTTCTTGCTTTTCGTACAAGGAGGTCAATCGCTATTTTTTAGTCTAGGTAAAGACCTTACTGAGCGCAGATTACTTGTAAACTCTGTTGGTCGTAAATGGGAATTTACATTCACTACCTTAGTTGTCTTTGGTGGTGCATTCTTCGCATCGTTCCCACTTTTCTATTCAACGAGCTTCGGTGGTGCTTATTGGGTGTGGATGCTTATTCTCTTCTGTTTTATCATACAAGCCGTATCGTATGAGTATCAAAATAAGCATGGTAATGTGTTAGGCTCTAAGACTTATCAGATATTTCTATTTATCAATGGTCTTTTAGCTCCTATCCTCCTCGGTACTGCTGTATCTACATTCTTTACAGGGGCAAACTTCGCTGTAAATCGTTCGGCTATTGCCGAGTTGTCAGGTGCTAGCCAAACAATCTCTACTTGGTTGCCTTGGAATGGTGTACAACTTCATGGTTTGGAGGCTGTGTTTAACCTATGGAATGTATTGCTAGGTGTGGCTGTATTCTTCCTAAGCCGTACGACAGCTCTTCTATACTTTATCAATAATATTGATGATAAGTCTATTGAGAGCAAATCACGCTCAGCTCTTGCATGGAATGCTGCTGCCTTCTTGCTCTGCTTCTTGCCTTATCTCTCATTCTTATTGACGAAGCAAGGTTTTGCTGTTAATTCAGAGACGGGCGAAGTCTTTATGCAGGCTTACAAGTATGCTATCAATCTGTACGAAATGCCTCTTGTGGCTGTGGTGATGCTTGTTGGTGTTGTTCTAGTTCTTGCTGGTATCCTACTAACGATTTTGCGTCCAGACTTTAAGAAAGGTATTTGGTATGAAGGCGTAGGCGTTGTGCTAACTGTCCTTGCACTTTTCCTCATCGCTGGTTGGAATAATACTTCTTATTATCCTTCAGTAGGTTCTTTGCAGGATTCGCTTACAATACGTAATAGTTCGTCTAGTCCATTTACTCTAGAGGTGATGTTCTATGTATCTTTCCTCACTCCTTTTGTCCTTGGCTATATGTGGTATGCGTGGCGTGCGCTTGATATTCACAAGCTCACAAAGGAAGAGATTGAGGACCCTCACGCTCATACTTACTAGAGTTCATTGCAGTAACTAAAAAGGCTTGTACCCCAAGAGGTACAAGCCTTTTTTGTTAGTAATACTTATTCTTTTGGAGACCGCTCAAGTGGTCTCTTTTAACTCTTTTCTTTTTGTGTTATGGTAAATGCTTTCACAATTTAAATTAGCCTGAGAGGATCAAGGATGCTTGGACGCAAGAGTTATCGGTTTATTTCATATTCATTTGGTATTTTTTCGGAGTAAGACCAGTGATGCGTTTGAAGAAATTGTGAAAAGCTGATGGACTAGTAAAGTTCAGTCTGTCGGCTATTTCATTAATCATCATGTTTTTTGTATTGAGGAGCACTTTAGCTCTAAGAATAATGGCTCGATTGATCCAAAACATCACACTTTGCCCACTGGCTTCTTTGGTTACTGCCGAAAGATAATGAGGGGTGATGTGGAGCTGTTCTGCATAGAAAGGGATGTTGCGGTGTAGTTCACAGTATTGTTGTACTAGACGTTTGAAGTTTTGGAACAGTTGTTGTTGTCGAGTAGCAGTATCAGTGACCGTAGTTGCGTTCATTTCTTTATATATACACTGAATATTGGCCACCATAGCTTGTACAATGGGGAGCACAACATCTTTGCGAAAAGGAGTGTGCTGTGTCAAGTCCCAAATGAGATAGGTCATTTTTAGTAGCTGTTGGAAATCTTTGGGAGATGCAGGGAACACAAGACTTTCATCTATGAGGAGTTTTTCGCGAATTATAAAAGCGATCACTTCTAAATCGTCACTACATTCCTTTAGCTCCATGATACTATCAGCAGGAAGCAGAAGCACGTGCCCTTGTTCTATATACTGGTCCTCAAGATTTAAATTGACCTCTACGCAGCCTTTAAGAATAAGGATAAGTCGTGCTTCTGCCACATGGTAGATGATTTCTTTTTGCAAGGACGCAGTGTTGAGAGGTTTATCGTTGAGGATAATACTTAAATGCCTATTGTGAAAAAAACGAGAGTTAGTACACGCTAGATGATCAAAAGATATATTTTCAACTGCCAGATACTTGATGGGCTTTCTTTCTTTTATGGGATTCATGAATTGTATGATTTTATTGCAAAGATAGTTGATTCTATAATCTCTTGTATAAGAAAAAGTGGAAAATCGTACAAATCATGATTTTTTCGTCCTAATTTGAAAGTGGATAATCATATTCTTCTCTCTACTTTTGTCCTAGCATTTCAAAACAGATAGCAGATATGACAAAAAAACTCCTCTTTCTCTTGGCTTTTCCTTTCATGGGAATGGCGCACGCTCAAACCTTAGGTGAATGTACACGAGCTGCTGAAAAGCACTATCCTCAGATTCGCCAATATGGCCTTATCGAGATGACAACAAATCTCACAGTAGCGAACATTGCTAAAGGATGGTTGCCACAGATAGCTACATCGGCACAAGTCACCTATCAGACCGACGTGGCAACATGGCCTGAGTCTATGCAAGGAATGATACAGCAGTTGGGAGTGAATATCAAAGGACCTTCTAAAACTCAGTATCGGGTGGGTGTAGATGTCCAACAGTTGGTCTTTGATGGCGGAGTTTTGAAGTCTCAGCAGGCAGTAGCTCGTTCTAAAGGTAGGGCGGAAATAGCACAGATGGAT
>RBKG01000104.1 GCA_003640335.1 Porphyromonas sp. | reverse complement strand
TTCTGTTTGTGTATGCGTCTAAATGCAAAATACCTTTTGAGGAAGCAATGGAAGATGCTATGAGTTATTTAGTACAATTTGACTCCATAACCAAGCGAGAGGATAACCACTTTACCGAGGATGATATAAAGGCAGCGTCTAAGGCTTACCACGACAACGCCTGCAAGTTCCCTATCAAGAAAATAGAAGCACTTACTCTATTTCGCATAGATAGCCCAAGTCGTAGGAATGGGAGAAAGAGGTCAGAACATATCAAGTTTATGAACCTTATAAGAGATAACCTTAAATATGCAGATAGGGATTGGCGAGAGGGGAACGGACGAAAGCCCGAAAGAGAGAAAGTGCAGGCGTGGAGGATTGAACACCCCGACAGCACCAATAAGAGTGAATGCGCACGAGATTTAGGGTTAGACCGAAAGACCGTTCGTAAGTGGTGGAATGCTTAAACAGCAGGAAAATAGCGGGTATTTGAGATTTTAGAGTTTCTTTGTGCAAGTAGTGTTTTTGTACGTACAAAAACAAAAATAGCACCTCACTCCGCTCAGGCTAAAAACATTGTCGTAACGAGTTACCATTATGGAAAATAGAACAGAAAAACAGCAGGGAAATAAAATTAAACGCTTGGAGATACGACTTTCAGAGCAGGAATTTCAGCACATTAAAAAGCATTCTAAGGGGTATTCAAGTATGAGTTCATTTGTATTAGATGCAGTGAAAAATCACGACCCTAGGAGAGGTAAAAATCGCATTGATACGATGATAAAGTTTTCCGAGTTGATGGAAAATAGTGATGTCTCATTATCAAGATTAGGTAATAACATTAACCAAATAGCGCATGTAATTAATCGTAAGATTATGGCAAATTGGGGCGCAAATTTTGCATTAGATGAGGATATATTGATGCGTGTAGAGGATGCTAGATTTTTGCTAGAGAAGATACTTATTGAACTAAGAAAAATATCTAATTCTCGGTAGAATAGGGAGTTGAAGTATGTCCCTATGTCGCTGTGTCCCTGTGTCGCTATGTCCCTATGTCCCTATGTCGCTATTTCGTGATTTCTCTATTTTGTGATTTCGCTATTTCGCGATTTCTCTATTTTGTGATTTCGCTATTTCGCGATATATTTTCCCTATTGTTCCCTATTTCCCGAATAACTCGGAATGAGAGCCAAGGCGGACAAGGTAGATAGTCATATCTCCTAGTTCCTTCTTCTCTAGCCATATCAAGAGTAAATCACCCTCTATATGCAATTCTAGGTGTCCTGCATAGTTTCCGATGAGCTTGTGGGGCTTCATAGATGCAGGAATATCCTCGCCTTGTGCGAGCAGCTCAATGACATTCGCAACCTTGCTTAGCTTAGCTTCATTGTTGCGAAGTCTCTTAAGGTCTTTCTTGAATTTGCTTGTAAACTCAATCCTCCGTGTCATTATCGCCAAGTATTGATGAAAGGATAGACTCTTTGCTACTCGTGTCTACGACACCTGCACTCTTGCCATTTCGTGCATCTTGACACGCAAGAAATGTATCCTCGTTGTAAGGTCTATATCCCAAGCGATAAAGGAGGGTTTCTAAGTAGTTGCTAAGGCTACGATTATCCGCCTTAGCCTCTCTTTTGATTTGTTCTAGTATGCCTGCATCTATTCTGATAGAGGTGGCTTCTTTTAATCCTAGTGTACTCATATTACTTTGTATTTAATTATATGCAAAAGTAATAAAGTTGAATATTTTACCACTTGGAAAGTGGAAAAAAAACATATTGATAATATACGCCCCCCTAGGCGTGCGCGAGCGCGTGCGCGAGCGCTCGCTGTTCTTCCGAGATTTTATTTACCTTTGAAGAGTGGGGAAAAAAATGTATTGATAATACTAGGTATCGTTATAATATTTATAATTCGGTTATAATTATTATAACGTTATTATAATTATTATTATAATTACTTTGGCTTATTTTAGCCGTTTTCGGGTATTTACCCCTCCTCAACAGCATCAATTATTTCTCCTGAAAACATATCTCGTCCTTGGCCCTCTCTCAATTCTTCGTAATACCTTCTCTCCGCTTGCTGATTCATTGCATTTATCTGTATTTTTGTTTGGTCGTCAAGAGAATTGTATGTGTTAGCCCCTTGTTCTCGCATTTGCTTTTCAGCTATCCTGCGAGCTTCAATGTCTTTTTCGTGACGTTCTTGCGTAACATATTCAGTATATACGGCAAATCTTTCCCCCTTGCATATGATAAGAGGATTAAGCCACCAGGTGTTAGCCCTCTTATCCTTAGCTATGATATTTTTGCCTATAAGCTCTCTAACACCTTTCATTGGTGCGACATAGGAATTATATCCCACTTCCTTGTAATCTTTGTATATATCAAAATAAGCCCTTTGGTCGTAATCCATAATCTTGGCCAGGTACATAAAAACATTGATAGCGGGCTTTGTTAAGCCAAAGAACACACCTATTTCACTTGCGTATATTTTGGCAAATTGAGACTTATCTACGACTTTCCTCCTACCCATAAGAACGTCATCTTGTATCACTTCACCTGTTGTAGTATCTACTATTTCTTGACCTTTCGCAACTATGGTATTTGCTCTTGGCTGTAAATACATTTTACCTTTCAGCTCTAAAACAAAAGGATTTGTGGCAAACTCTTCAACTTCTGATAATTTAGGCAATTCAAACATAATAAAACCGATTATTTTTTGTTATGTAATTCATAACGCAAATTTATGAAATATATTCCAATAAACAAATATATTTGTTATGATTTGCATAATATATTTATCAAATGTTTGTTATTAAATATATAATGATTTGTTATGAACCTCATAACATTTTGTTATATGCTTTTTTCTTTATAAATATATGACAATCAGTGATTTAAATATATCTATCCAAAAAAACCATTCTACCTCTTATATATAGGGTTGTTTTTGACGAGGTAAAAACAACCCTATATATTTCTATCCAAAATACCCGAAAATAGGGGGCTCTGCCCCCTCGAGAGCTGCGCTCTCTCCCCCGAGGTTTTTATCCCTCTGCATTGCAAGAGGACTACCTCCTAAAACCTCCTCTTGATATATCCTCTTTCACGATGTCTTGGCTTTGCTTCTCCTTTGGAGCTAGTCCGAGCTTCTCAAGGAGTTGCATAGGTCTAAGCCCGTCGAGCAGGAGCTTGCCCTGCTCGCTCACACTTGCTACAAATTGGCCTAATCGCATCTCAATACGTTGAAACCATAGGGAAAATATTTGGCTAGGCATTATGCGCCCTGTAAGCTCCCGGAGTGGCTTGAACTCCTCGTAATGGTGGTATTTTGCAATGTCCTCGGTGAATTCCTCTAAGCCCTCTATCTTCTTCAGTGGGGACTTATAGACCAGGCGCACGATGTCATCGTCCAATAAAAGCTCTTGGAGTTTCTTAGCTTCTTGAAGTCCGTCAATAACTTTTACGGCTTCTTTGAGTTGGTTATTTCTGCTTTCTAGGGCTTGATTTGCTCGTTGCAATTCCTGCTCTAGGCTCTTTATTTTGGCATCCTTACTCGCATTCTCTGATACCTTGACAATCTCCTTTGCCTGCTCTTGTTGCTTTATTTGCTCAATTACGGCTTCATAGTTCGTTTTTTTACCTCCGAATAGGCTTTTGGTCGTGTTTGCCTCTATTAGTTCCTCTATGGGCTTTATCGGGGTCTCTAGAGCGTTATTTATTCTTTCCCTAATGTTTTCTACATCCCCTAGCTTTTTTTGCTCTGCATCAACTTTGAACTGCAGGGAGGAAAGGTGCTTCTTATCTGAAGCGATACCCCTATCCATTCCGAGAACCTCGGCTGTAAGACTCTGCATAGCGACCATATCAGCCCTATTTAGCTTAATTGTCTTGCCCTTTTCGTCTGTCCAATCAAAGACAAGATGAGCATGCAGATTGCTTTTCCACTCTTTTGAGTGCATATAGCCCTCGTCTTTGTGTAGGGCTATCTGGAAGACCTTTATACCGAAACGCTCCTCATAGGCTTTGCCTAGACGTTTGAGGTCTTCCATCGTGGTGCCTTGGTGTACCACGACAACACCCTCTCTTATGGGTGTTGCCTTGCTCTGCATTCTTTGCCCTGTGTTCTCGCGGTATCTCTCTTTGATTTGAGATAGGCGAGAAGACTGTGTGTCGCTCTCCCAATACTCATTGAGGTTGGAGAGCTCGGAGCGAACATAATCAAGCTCTTTTAGTCTTTGATTGTGTTGCTCCGAACCACCTTTAACTGCTTGTACATTTATGGAGGTTGCTTGCATCGGAATAATGTTACTGCGGTTAAAGGTTAATCGGGTTGGGAGGGGCTTGCCCCTGCCCCCTCGGAGAGCACACAACCCTTTTAGGGTTATAGTGTGCTATAACCTCTCTTCCGCAAGGTTCGCAAGCAAAGATAACAAATACCGAAGAATTGATTACCTTTGTAACAAGTTCGGGCAACGCTGAGGAGCGACCCGAGACCAAATGCTACTGCAAGTAGTACAAGGGCTACCCCATTTTTGGAGTAGCCCTTTTTCGTAGTCCCTACTTGCAATGCAGAGGGATAAAAACCTCGGGGGAGAGAGCGCAGCTCTCGAGGGGGCAGAGCCCCCTATTTCCCGAATAACTCGGAATGAGAGCCAAGGCGGACAAGGTAGATAGTCATATCTCCTAGTTCCTTCTTCTCTAGCCATATCAAGAGTAAATCACCCTCTATATGCAATTCTAGGTGTCCTGCATAGTTTCCGATGAGCTTGTGGGGCTTCATAGATGCAGGAATATCCTCGCCTTGTGCGAGCAGCTCAATGACATTCGCAACCTTGCTTAGCTTAGCTTCATTGTTGCGAAGTCTCTTAAGGTCTTTCTTGAATTTGCTTGTAAACTCAATCCTCCGTGTCATTATCGCCAAGTATTGATGAAAGGATAGACTCT
>RBKG01000170.1 GCA_003640335.1 Porphyromonas sp. | reverse complement strand
AAATTGGTATGAAGAAGATTTTACTTCTTATGAGCCTTATTCTCTGTGTTGCTTTCAAAGGCTTGGCACAAGATAAGGTTAAAATCTCGGGAACAGTTCGAGATGACAAAGGTGAGCCTCTTGTAGGGGTTCAGATTATACCACAAGGAGCAACCCAATCGGGAGGTCTTACAGACCTAGATGGGAACTTCTCCCTAATGGTCCCTAAGGGGGTAAAGCAACTCAACTTTACTTATGTGGGATTTGCTACTCATAAGGTAGCAATCAATGGGGCAACGACACTTAAGGTTGTCATGCACGAGTCTACTTCTGCTCTTGACGAAGTAGTGGTTACTGGTTATGGAGGTAAGGTTCGTCGTAATCAGGTTACAAACTCTATCTCTACGGTAAAGAAAGAGATGCTTTCTGTAGGGGTATATTCAAACCCTGCTCAGGCTCTTTCGGGAGCTGTCGCTGGGGTGAGAGTTACACAGACCTCAGGTAACCCTGGCGCACAGCCTTCAATAGTTATTCGTGGGGGTACCAATCTTGATGGCTCTGGCTCTCCATTGTACGTTATCGATGGCCAACTCCGCGATAGCATGGCTGACATCAACCCAGAAGATATTGAGGACATGCAAGTGCTCAAGGATGCTGGTGCTACTGCTATCTATGGTGCGCGTGCAAGTAATGGTGTAGTTCTGATTACTACGAAATCAGGTAAAAAGGGATTTAGCTCTCTTAACGTTAAGGTACGTACAAGCTGGGATTTCTTCAATCAAGCCAATACGTTCATGGATGCAGACCGTTATATCTATTGGATGCGTACGGCTCACCAGCGTATAGCCGAAACTTATCCACGATATCGTGATGCTATGCTCAAGTACTTGAGCGGTACTACTCCTTTCGGTACTGGTAATGTATACGGTAAGGCTGCGTATAATGTTATGAGCTATGATGCTCAAAATGCTCAGCATGCTGAACTATTAAAGAAGGGTTGGACGCTTATGAATGACCCTATCAATGAAGGTAAGCAACTTATCTACAGAGGCATTACTCCTTCTCACTATGCTATCAACACTCCTGCTTTCTCACAAGACTATAACGTTAGCATGCAGGGTGGTAATGATAGAGGTACTTACTATGCAGGTATTGGTTACAATAATCAAGAAGGGCTTGCTGTAACATCATTCTATCGTCGCTACAACTTCCTATTTAATGGTAGTTACAAGATTAAGCCTTGGCTCAAGAGTATCTCAAACTTCTCATTTAACCGTGCCAATTGGCAGAGCATGCCAGGCTCGGCAAGTGATGAACAACGCTATTGGGGGCGTGCATTCTCCATGGCTCCTACGGCACGATACATCGATGAAGACGGCAATAACTTGCTAGGTCCTACTGTCTCTGAAGGTAACCACCTCTATCAGCCTGAGAAGTGGCAACGCTTCAATCAGACGGATAAGTTCACGATGGTACAGACTCTTGAGGCAAACCTCGGTAAGCACTTTACCCTCAAGGCTAGTGCCAACTGGCTCTATAGCGAGTCTTACGGAGAGTCTTTCACCAAGGACTTCCTCAGTAATATGCTGAATAACACTCGTAATACTTCACGCTCATCGAGTGCAGGCTTCTCTCGTGACTGGAGACAGACCTATACAGCTACATTGAACTATAACCAAACTTTTGGCAAGCATCATGTAGATGCCCTAGCGGGTTCTGAATATCTTGATGTAATCGACTATGGCTTTGATGCCTCAGGTAGTGGTGCGCCTACAGATGACTATGCAGACCTCTCTCTGACAACAGCTGAGGCTAATAAGCGTTTCATTAACTCTGACCACTCAGAGTACCGCATTCTCTCTTACTTTGGTCGTGCTAACTATAGTTATGCCGATAAGTATCTAGCCTCTGCAGTCTTCCGTTATGATGGCTACTCTTCTCTATTAGGCTCTAACCGCTGGGGCTTCTTCCCTGGTATATCTACTGGTTGGGTCTTCACGAAGGAAGGATGGGCTAAGGACAAACTTCCATTCTTGTCATTTGGTAAGCTACGTGCGAGCTTCGGTATCAATGGTAATGCAAGTGGTATCGGCGCTTATACACTACAAGGAGCTTATGGCTCACAAGGTAAGTATAATGGTAATGTAGGCTTCCTCATCTCGACACTTCCTAATCCAGGTCTTCGTTGGGAAAAGACGATTACGCGCGAAGCTGGTCTAGACTTAGGCTTCCTCCAGAATAAGCTCAACGTGAACTTGACTTATTACAATCGTTTGACAAGTGATAAGTATGCCGACTTCTCATTGACTCCTACTTCAGGATTTAGCTCTATCAAGAACAATAATGGTGAATTCCGTAACCAAGGTATTGAACTTGAAGTAAGTGCTAAGCTCCTAGAAACAAAGGATTGGTCTTGGTCAGCAGCACTCAATGCTGGTATCAACAAGAATACAGTCGTAAGACTTCCTGATAATGGCAATAAGCGTAATCACCAAAGTGCTACCCTCGTTTATACTGGAGGTTCTCACAAGAATGACCAAGGCAATATCGTTTATGATACCGACTATGTAGGAGGTTATCAAGAAGGTCAAGAGCCTGGAGACATCGTACTCTACCGCTATATGGGTATCTATCGTAGCGATGATGAAGTGCCTGGTGACCTCGTAGTAGAAACAGGACAGCTCAATAACCTGAAGATGTATGGACCAAAGGCTTACGCAGCCCTCACAGATGAGCAAAAGAAGAATGCGCTCCCTATTAAGGCTGGTGACGCTATTTGGAAGGATATCAATGGCGATGGTAAAATTGACCAATACGATAGAGAGGTAATCGGTAAGGCTACACCTCGTGTAACAGGTGGTTTCAATACTACTTTGCGTTATAAGAACTTACAGTTATATGTACGTACAGACTATGCACTAGGCCACTGGGTAGTGGACAACTCTACTGCTTGGATTATGGGTGCTGCTCAAGGTACATACAATACGATTACACTTACAGAAGACTCTTTCACCGAGCAAAACAAGAATGCTGCATATCCTCGCTACTTGTGGGGTGACTTGGTAGGTAACTATCGTCGTTGGTCTAGCCTATATGCTTATAGAGGTGATTACCTTGCTCTACGTGAGCTTTCATTGAGCTACTCTCTGCCTCAGCACTGGGCTAAAAAGCTTTTCTGCCAGAATATCACGCTCTCTGTAACGGGTCAAAATCTAGGATATCTATCTGCTGCAACTAAGACAATGACAATACCAGAGTCTAGCACAGGTGATGGTGGTTATGGTCAATACCCCATACCACGTAAGTTTATCCTTGGATTGAATGTTACCTTCTAATTGTAAATATCTTATGAATATCAAGAATATATTGTGCTTAAGTGCACTCGCCCTATCTATGGGATTAAGTTCGTGCTCGGATGTTCTAGACCTCAAGCCTATTGACTATTCTGGAGCTAATGACTTCTGGACTAAGCCTAGCCGAGTAAAGAACTACATGGATGGCTTGCACATTAACCTAAGAAACCTAGCTTGGAGTCGTACAGTGACCCTCGGCGAATTGCGAGGAGGTATCTACCTTACAGGTGCTGGTGCTGACGGTTCGGCTCTCTACAATGGTGATGTTATCTCGCAGAACCTATCTGAAGACCGTCCCGGTATAGGAAGTTTCGGTGGATTCTATGGTCCTATCCAGAACGTTAACCTTCTTATTGAGAAGTTGGAAGGCATGGAATATCCCGAGGCGCAAAAGAAGTTCTACTTAGGACAGGCTTATGGCTTGAGGGCTCTATATTACTTCGACCTATACCGCACTTATGGTACTGTACCTTTGCAGCTAAAGCCTGAAGTGGTAAATGGTGTCTTGGATGTAGAGGTGCTACGTAAGCCAAGGGCTGCTGCCGCTGATGTTCTTAAGCAAATAAAGAGCGATATCGCTAAGAGTGAAGAGCTGTTTGGTGAGGCTAAAGGCTTTGACCTCTATGGCGTAGGCGGTCAAAAATCAGCATGGAGCAAGGCTGCTACTCTGACGCTCAAGGGTGAGGTTTATCTTTGGAGTGCTAAGGTAGCGACATTAGACCAGCCTGCACAACCTCAAGACATCACTACAGCTAAGGAAGCCCTCAAGGAGGTAGAGAGTGGATATAACCTCTCATTGCTTCCTAACTTTGGAGAAGTCTTTGACACCAAGCATAAGGGTAATAGTGAGATGATTCTCGTCTCTCGCTTGGCTGATGGTGAAGCTACAAACAACGGTGTAAGGCTCTATCTCTATCGCTCAAATGAAGGTACTGTTAAGGAACTATATAAAGCACCTAATGAGAAGTTTGGCGATGCGCTTGATACACGTGGAAATGGCGGTCTGTTTGTGCAGTTCAAGAACGAACTTTTCAAACTCTTTGATGATGATGACACTCGTAAGTTGGCTACATTCATTCCTGCATACAAGGATGCTGCTGCTACACAACTAGAAGTGGCTATCCCTCGCAAGTTTATTGGTGAGATTAACCCACAAGGTAATAGAGTCCTTACTTGTGATATTCCTCATTATCGTCTTGCCGATGTCTACTTGATGCTTGCCGAGATTGCCAATATGGAAGGCAATAATACAGATGTGGAGCTCTACATCAATAAGATACGTAACCGTGCTTATGGAGCCAAGGCTGTTAATCATCAGTATAAGGCTGGCGACTTTAAGGCAAACGAATTGGCAATCTTGACAGAGCGTACTAAAGAATTCGTTCTTGAGGGTAAGCGTTGGTATGACCTACGCCGTATGCAAACAGCCAAGAGTGGAGGTAAGGCCTTAGTCTTTGATGCTGATGCTAGCATTGACGCTACTAAGACTGCACTTCTTAATGAGGCTACTGAAGCATATAAGGTGCTATGGCCTATTGAAACTAACCTACACACACAAGACTCAAAGATTCTACAAACTCCGGGTTATCCTACTCAGATTAAGTAGAG
>RBKG01000198.1 GCA_003640335.1 Porphyromonas sp. | reverse complement strand
CGATTACCGCATTCTACAAAGCCCCACCAAAGGACAAGTAAAACTTGTCCTTTGGGAGACCGTCGGGCGGTCTCATTCATGATTTTCAGCACATTGAATTCCTACAATTTAAATCTGTAACTTTGAGGACAAACAAAACTCTATCCTATTATTATAGATATGGCTAAAATAATTTTGACCTTCAACACGCTCCCTGAGTTCTATGAACGCCTAAGTGAGCAACATACACTTATTCGCCCTCCTAAAGGGAAAGACTTCTCTCAAGAAGAACTAAAAACGCTCGTACAGGATGCAGATGTGTTGTGTTCTGTCTTTGATATTCCTATCGGCAGAGAGCTTCTAGGCAATGCTCCTAAGCTAAAACTGGTTGCCAACTATGCCGTAGGCTACAATAATATAGACCTAGACTATTGCCGTGAGCACGGCATCGCTGTCACTAACCTCCCTCACTCTGTAGTTATCCCAACTGCAGAGCTTGCAATGGCACTCCTCCTCTCTTGCAGTAGAAGAGTGGTAGAGCTCAATCAGGAGCTACGTAAAAACAATGGTCGAGTATCATTAGGAAGACTGGGCATGATGGGCTTAGACCTATACGGCAAGACAATAGGCATCGTTGGGTACGGGAATATAGGAGCAGCTGTCGCAGAACGTTGTCGCGCCTTCGGCATGAAGATTTTATATTACAAGCGACATCGCCTATCCTCAGAAATAGAAGCTGAACGAGGGCTGACATACGCAGACCTAGACACCCTACTTGCTCAGTCTGACTTTGTCTCTGTACACACACCTTACAGCACAGAAACGCATCATCAAATAGATGCTCGTGCACTATCTCTTATGAAGAAAGGCTCAGTCCTACTGAATACAGCTAGAGGCTCTGTCATTGATGAAGATGCTCTTATAGCATCTCTACGCTCAGGGCACCTTGCTTCTGCTGGGTTAGATGTTTTCGAAGACAGGGATATTCCCCGTGCAGGATTGTTAGAATTACCACAAGTCGTTATGACTCCTCATGTAGGCACTCAAACCTACGATGCACGTGTAAATATGAATCGTGAACTCGTAGAGAATGTCCTTAAGTTCCTGGACGGACGAACAGACATCAGCAGAGTCGTCTAGTTAGGGTTAAATAACCCACATCAACAGAGATTGTGCCTTGATTTTTAAATTCAAGCACAGTCTCTTCTTTTTTTACATTCAATCATATTATTCATTTTCCCTATAATATCATATTTGCCTAATATAGATATAAATAGTACATTTGTAGTAGAATTAATTCAATTTCTGACGAAATAACAAAAGAGGAATATTTAACAACTAAACAATGAACAAGAAAACTCTTACGGCAAGTGCAGCTCTAGTACTTGCATCAGCAGGCGCACTTAGCGCACAAACTCAAGACATTTCTGTCATCGTAGCTCCTACAGTTGGCTACACTTCGTTTCACAAGAACCTCAATCTAGGTGAAAGTCCATCAGCAGGCGTACGCGCTGGTTTTGCCGTTGGTCCACTTTTCGAAGTACGTGGTCTTTGGGAACGTAGCTTCAACGTTAAGCAGATTGAAAATATCTCATCAACTAAGATTGAGCGTCTTGGCGGTGAACTTAAGCTTAACCTATGGAGCAATATGATTCTTACTCCTTACGTTACCGCTGGTGCTGGGGTGATGAAGATGAAGTATGATGATGCAGCTGTAAGCAAGAACTACGAAGAGAAGCAACTATACACAGCTCTTGGTGCTGGTCTTAAGATTAACCTCTCTAAGCGTGTTGCTTTTGCTCTTGAAGCTAAGGACTACATTTTTAACATCGACCCAAACAATCGCTATCTAAAGGCTGGTGTAGACGGCAATAAGGCTCTACACAACTTTGGAGGTCAGGCTTCTCTTGACTTTTATCTTGGAGGCAACCTTCGCAGCAAGGACAAAGTTACACGTGCATTCCGCAATACTTTTGGCAACGGCTTCCGTGGAGCTAAGTTCGTCCTTGAGCCAGGTATGGCTTACCTAGACTTCAACGAAGGCTCACTCTTCAATGATACATATCTATTAGGAGGAAGCGCTGGTATTGATTTCGGTCAATATCTTGGTCTTCGTGGTTTCTATTACCAAGGCACAAAGAATCCTAACAAGCTAGACCTTAACTTTGGTAAGGAACTTGAAATGTACGGAGGTAATGTAATCGCTCGCCTAAACGTTTCGCGCGGCGTAACTCCTTACCTATCTCTTGGTGCAGGTTACCTAAATGTTAAGGATAGTTACACTGACGCTAAGGGTGGTCATGATGCCAAGAAGGGCTGGTTCGCTCTTGGTGGTGGTGGTCTAGAAATACCTCTACACCGCACAGTAGCTCTTTATGGTGAAGCTAACGTAATGCTCAACGAACAAGATAATAAGTCTGTAAGCACAATTACCAATCCTTCGGATGTTAAGACCAACTGGATGTTCAAGACTGGTCTACGCTTCAACTTAGGCGCTAAGAGCCGCAATGGAGAAAGACTTTATCGCAACTATGCAAATGACCTAGTAGAAGCTGAGCGTGAAGAAAGCAACAACAAGCTTAACCAACTCAGACGTGAACGTCAAGCTACAATCGACTCTCTACAACAGAGACTTGATGAAGCTCTTGAGGCTCAAGATTACGCTAATGTAAAGGTTCTTGCTGATAGCATTGATAAGAAGCAAGCTGATGTTAAGGTTATTTCTGAACAAGAAAACAACCCAACAGAAGAAAACGTTACAGTGCTTACAAAGGCTCAGCTAGAAGAACTCGTTAACCGCATCTCTGCTAAGAAGCGTACTAACGAACCAACTTCACAGCTAAGCGAACTAGAGCGTTTACTGCTTATCCTAAACCTACGTGGGACTAACGTTGCGCCTACTGTTTACACTCAGCCTACAACTGTTGCTCCTCATGTAATCACTACAGATAAGACGCAGACTATCTCTGATAGGAACCAACAGCCAATGGTTATCAACGCTGCTGATGCTCAAGCAAACGAAGCTAAGGTTATGCAGCGTATCGAAGACATGGAGCGTCGCATCAACCGTCGTATTGATGATGCTCAGCAACAACAGCCTACGACAACAACAATTCTAGCTGGAGCAGATGGTTCTAACTATCTCAATAGAACTAACAACTTCTTTCAGTTCCAAGAGCTAGGCGTTCTTGGAGGAGTAGGATTCGGTTCAGCCCTTAGCCTACAAGCAGGACTGCGTCCAACATGGCAAATGGGTAATAGCCGCTTCTCTTTCGCTCCAGATGTATTATACATCTCTAGCAAGGAAAATGGCTTCTCTATCTCAGCTAACCTTCTATACAATTTTAAAACTCTCAAGTCTGGAGGCCTTACACCTTACTTTGGTGCAGGTATAGGTTACACTAGCTATGCAGACAGCTCTCGTGGAGGAGTAACTTTAATCGGAGGTGTTAAGCTCCAAAACATCCTTGGCGGTAACCTATTCCTTGACTTAAGCCTACGTCCAGCATTCAGCAACTCATTTATCTCTGCTGGCTACAGCATTAAGTTCTAAAGCATGAAACGTATACGAGTATATTTATTATCACTCGGACTTATTGCCGTCTCTGGCTTCTTGTCTTGGGCTAATGCCCAAGATAAGAAGGTTGGAGAAGGGAATGAACTTATCCGAGTACGTACGGCAGACCTTGTAGCCGTCCTTGATAGCCTTGCCAATAGCTCTACAGAGGTTCAATCTATTGAGAACCTCCGTAAGCAATGGTTGCTAAGCCTATTACTTGGAGGACAGCAACAAAGTCAGACTATGGTAGTTCCGACTACAGGATACAATGCTTCTTATGATGCAAGACTGCGCAATATTGAGCAGCTATTGCAGCTAAGAACTCGCACTAATGGGCAAGGGAACTCTATCATAGTCCTACCTCGTGAAGCTAACCGTCCTATGGTTCAGCCTCAACCAATACAAGCTGCACCATCTGTTCCTCAGAATACTTTAGTGCAGAATACGAAGAAGACTATTGATAGTGTTATTGTTACTCAGACTTTAGTTCCTGCTCAGGCTACAGCTCAGACTAAGAATGATACCATTTATATTAAGGAACCTTCTGCACTGCCTATTGAGTCAGTAGAGTCTGTGTCTGAAAGCATTAGTTGCTCGGTTTATTTCCCTGTAAGCAGTGCAGTACTTAATGCAGCTTCTAAGAACCTCATTAAGGAAGTTGCCAACACACTTGCGGCTAATCCTGAGCTCAAACTTAGACTTAGCGCGTATGCATCCCCCGAAGGGAATAAGGCAAACAACGAACGCTTAGCTAAGCGTCGTTACCAGAGCGTTGTCAATGAGTTTATGCACTATGGCATCGATGCTTCTCGATTGAACACTACTCCTAATCTAGGCATGGATTTAGGCAAGCGCATACCAGACCTTGCTCGCCGTGTAGATATCATCGCTGAGTAAGCTCCCCATATAATCCTATTAAGAAGGGCTGTATGTCTCATTATCGACATACAGCCCTTGTCATTTGCTCCAAACAGCCTTTTAGGTATTGTCTGAGAAGTTAATTGTAACTTTGCGTAAAATATCAAAATACTCAATGAAAAGACTTGCTATTATTACAGCCCGAGGAGGTTCAAAAGGTCTACCCGATAAAAATATGCTCATGGTCAATGGCAAACCGCTATTGAGCTACTCCATCGAAGCTGCATTGGAGTCTAAATGCTTTGACGACATAGTGCTCACTACAGATTCAGAAGAGTACATAGAGCTTCTTAGCCATTATCCTATCAGCTTCCTACACAGAGACAAATCTCTTGCCAGTGATAAATCTAGTAGTTTTGATGCGATTAAAGATGTCATTACGAGGGAGCAATTCCAAGGATTTGACTACTTCGTACTATTACAACCCACCTCTCCACTACGTACAGCAGAGCAGACTCGTCAAATATGTTCGTACTTTGAAGAACATATAA
>RBKG01000135.1 GCA_003640335.1 Porphyromonas sp. | reverse complement strand
GTTTATATCCCAACACAAGAACAAATCTTATCTATTCGTGCCGAGAGTGGAGGGGTATACAGCTCTGAATATCGACATTTAGTTGCTAGATTTTTGAACGAGAACTAAAAAAGAAAAATGTGCGCTCTCCTGAAGGAGGGCGCACATTTTATCTTTAAATTGGTCTAACGATTAAGCGTTAACCTTAGCCATGTGAGCTACTAGGTCAAGAACCTTGTTAGAGTAACCAATTTCGTTATCGTACCAAGATACAACCTTTACGAAAGTATCTGTAAGAGCGATACCAGCCTTAGCGTCGAAGATAGAAGTACGAGCGTCTCCAAGGAAGTCGCTAGATACTACTTCGTCTTCAGTGTAACCAAGGATACCCTTTAGTTCGTTCTGGCTAGCCTTCTTCATAGCTTCGCAGATTTCTGCATACTTAGCTGGCTTAGCAAGGTTCACTGTAAGGTCTACTACAGAAACGTCAAGAGTTGGTACGCGGAATGCCATACCTGTAAGCTTGCCATTAAGTTCAGGAATAACCTTACCTACAGCCTTAGCAGCACCTGTGCTAGAAGGGATGATGTTGCCAGCAGCAGCACGACCACCTCTCCAGTCCTTAGCAGAAGGACCGTCTACAGTCTTCTGAGTAGCTGTAGTAGCGTGTACTGTAGTCATAAGACCATCAGCGATACCCCAGTTGTCGTTAAGAACCTTAGCGATAGGAGCAAGACAGTTAGTAGTACAAGAAGCGTTAGATACGATTTGAGTACCCTTAACATACTTGTCTGTGTTCACACCACATACGAACATAGGAGTGTCATCCTTAGAAGGAGCTGACATTACTACATACTTAGCACCAGCTTGTAGGTGAGCTTCAGCCTTATCCTTGCTTAGGAATAGACCTGTTGATTCTACAACGTATTCTGCACCGATAGCATCCCACTTAAGGTCAGCTGGGTTACGCTCTGCAGTTACGCGGATAACGTTACCATTAACAACGAGGTTACCATCCTTAACTTCTACAGTACCCTTGAACTGACCGTGCATAGTGTCATACTTAAGCATATATGCCATGTAATCAACATCTAGAAGGTCATTGATACCTACGATTTGAATGTCGTTGCGTTCTTGAGCAGCGCGGAATACGAAACGGCCGATACGACCGAATCCGTTGATACCTACTTTGATCATCGTTTTTTGTTATTATTAAAAGTTAAATTATTAATTTGTTCTAATCTAATCGCGTTTATATATCGCCTTTATCATGCGCAAAGTTAATAATAAATTGCGAATATAACTTGCGTTATTTAAGGTAGAGCAGGGGAGAGTCTCTTAATATATAAGGACTTCCTCTGCTCTAGAAAATTACTTAGTTTGCTCTAACTTAAGAGTCTGAGTTGGCTGGTCGCAAAGCTCTCTAGGACCAAAGAACTGGATAGGACCTGGATAGATATACTCTGTTTTGATAGCCCATTCATCACGCTTAGATGCGAAGAACTTAAATGGAGCTCCGTCAAGACGTACAAGAGCCTTCTGAATAACTGGCTTCATTGCACCGTGACGACGTTCCATGTTCATCATCATTGTTGTAGGAATACCTCCAGCAATCCACTCTTCAGCAGGAGCCGTAAGGTTCTGAACAGAACTCATATAACCTGTTACACCAGCACTGATAAGACAAGCTGCAGTACGACCAAGTGCATAGCAATAGTCAGCATCGAAGTTTGATGGAGCAGCACAACGACCTTCATAACCGAAGAAGTGTGTTAGTGGAGAGAACTTACCAGCATACTTACCATCCTTCTTCCATTCAGCAAGCTTAACACCTACCATTTCTGCAAGAAGCTTTTCTGTTTCGATAAGAGATACCTGTACATTTCCGTGTGGGTCACGGTCTAGAGTTAGCTGACGAGCTACAGTAGCAGGAAGACTAGCATATAGAGCAGAATTGTCTGCGCTTAGCTTGCTGATGATATAAGCACGTTGATCTGCAGATGCTACAGCACGGAATTCAGCTTCATTGTGAGCCAAGAAATCGTTAAGCTCTGCGATAAGAGCCTTCATAGCAGGCACGAACTCGATAAGACCTTCAGGGATAAGCACTGTACCGAAGTTATTACCTTCTGCAGCACGCTTAGCTACCACCTCAGCAATGCTTGTTACTACTTGGTCAAGAGTGTAGTTCTTAGCTTCTACTTCTTCGCTGATAATAGCGACATTAGGCTGTACTTGAAGAGCACATTCAAGAGCAATATGAGATGCAGAACGTCCCATTAGCTTGATAAAGTGCCAATACTTACGTGCTGAGTTACAGTCTCTCTGGATATTACCAATCACTTCGCTGTAAACCTTTGTCGCAGTATCGAAACCAAATGAAGTTTCAATTTGCTCATTCTTGAGGTCTCCATCGATAGTTTTAGGACATCCGATTACCTGAACAGCCTCACCCTTAGCCTTGTAGTACTCAGCAAGTACAGCTGCATTAGTGTTAGAGTCATCACCACCAATAATAACAAGAGCGTTAAGAGCAAGCTTCTTGATGATTTCTAGACCCTTTTCATACTGTTCAACTTCTTCAAGCTTAGTACGACCAGAACCAATGATATCAAAACCACCAGTATTGCGATATTCATCAATAATCTCGCTTGTAAGCTCAATATAGTTGTGCTTAACTAGTCCATCAGGACCCATTAAGAAGCCATAAAGCTTACCCTCAGGATTGATAGCCTTAACTCCGTCAAAGATACCAGCAATCACATTGTGACCACCAGGAGCTTGACCACCAGATAGGATAACCCCTACATTGATAGGAGCATTATTTTGAGCTGCCTGAGCTGCTTCAAACGTTAGCTTAGGAAGACCATATGTGTTAGGGAATAGTTCCTTAATAGCTTCTTGGTCACTTACACTCTGCGTTGCTTCTCCAAGAACAACTTTTACAGCACCTTGTAGTGCTTTAGGGAGCTTTGGGCTATATTGACCACGAGCTACCTGTAGTGGACTTTTACTCATCGTTAGTTTATTATAAAATAAGTTTGATCTATCATTTTTCTCTTACAAAGATAATTGTTCTCTTGCATATATTCAATGTAGCCAATGCAAGAGACTGTCTTTTAAGACAGGAGATTGTCGTCTTACTACCCATCCTCGTCTCAAGGCATGGCTCATAGGAAGCTCATAATTAAGACTTGGAAAGTGTTTTTTGTAGTATTCCACCTCTTCTCCATCACATATTGTATAAGATAGCTTGCCTGCATTTACAAGCATGATTAGTTGCTCTGTATTATATAGGCTATCTTCTTTGCATTTAACATTAATTCCGAGGTCATCAGATAAATGACGAATAAATAACTTATAGGGACTATGTCGAGGGATAGTAATCTCCTTCCCATTAAGTTCACTATGCTTATTTACTCGATGAACCGTATCCTGCTTCTGTACAAGGTAAATAGGTTTAGTCGCATCTTCTGTAATCCAATCGATAGGTAAAGAATCTAGTTGCGAGGTCTTCTCTACAGCAGAAAGTACAGCATCAGCTTTTCCTTGTAATAATAGTTGTATGGCTTTCATGACATTATCTTCAAAGATTAACTGAACCTCTAATTTTGATAAGCTAGACAACTTACGTATAAAAGATAGGTTTTGAACGCCTTTATCTCTTAAACTATCTACAGGAATAAAACTGTACGGTGCAATTAGACGCAATTTCCCTTCTTGGCGAATTTCTTCTAAATCTCGCGGTAGAGTGGACTTTTCTATATTGTCTTGCTTTGCATCTCCTTTACCTTGTCGAAGTAAATACATAGTACCAAGCGACAACGCTAACAAGCCCCCATAAAGATATATGCGCTTACGAATGTTTAGCATTCTCCTAATTCTTAAGGTCAATAACTAAGCCAACCTCTAGGTGCATAGGATTGTAAGTGTACCTATCCATGCTTAAACGATTATTATCCATTATCGCCTCTCCTACATTGAAAAAACGAGCATAGAAGCGTGTTGTACGCATTCTAAAGTTGGCATAAGCATTGAGTAATGGAGCCTTGCCACCTATGTCAGTGGCTTTTTCATCGTCCTGATTAACAAATTGCATGACACCAGCATGATAGTAAGGCGCCTTATACGCACTATGCCAATAGCCTTCTACACCTAACTGTACTTGCAGAACTTTAGCAATCATAAAATCAAGATACATATCGGCTCTTGCAGTCAAAGAAGGTAGGGGAATAATGTCATTGGCTGTACTAATTTGATAAGCACCTTCCAAACTCCAACCAAGAGGACCTACATGAGCCTGATGTCCAGCACGTAGCATGTTCATTTGAATGACATTGCTATATTGCATAGCACGACCAATACGAGTCCAGTATAATTGATTCTGTAATGAGGCCGTACGTACCTCTGCCCATGTTTTTCCGAATGAATTTAATTCAGCTTTAGCCCCAAACTCTAAGCGACGAGAAAACTTAAAATCGTCGTCCCACCAACCCCAAGTACCATGGTGATGCATAGCAAAATAAGCAGGGCGATAATTTTGTAATGTCCCATCTACTTTAAGGTCAAAGTTTGAGCCTAGAGCACGGAACTTAGTTTGAATATCCCCACTTAAATAGACTGTACCCAAATCTTGTCCGAGTAGAGCTAGTTCCCCCTTGGTATTGAAGTTCAATCCTTTCCCTCCAGACCTTGAAAGTTCTCCTCCCACGAAAGTTGAGAAATACTTATCCGTATGCATACCTGTTCCCGACTTGCTTTCGGGTAGAGTATACCAATAATTCTCCGTACGAATATATGCAGACAAACCTGCTTTTACCCAAGGCTTAAATCCTTCCAGTAAGGACAGTGAAAATGTATTCTTCAGACTTCTAAACTCGGCTATATCATTAGGGAGTACAGAGGTCGTAGCATTGTCTCCACTATTTGATACTTGGATATTCGATACAGCTGTTCCGAAAAAGCTATTCCATTGAGAGCTAGCTTGATTGGAAATCATA
>RBKG01000147.1 GCA_003640335.1 Porphyromonas sp. | reverse complement strand
AGATTGCCAAGAATACATGCTTTCAATCTCTGCCGTAGCATCCAAGGATTCATCAACTTTCCCTATAATGTAATTAATTCGCTCTCCTGATATTCTATCAATTAACTCTAAAAATTTAGAAAATTTACTCTCAGACATCTCATATTTATCCGAACCAAAGAAATGAGTTTCATATGTCGGAATCCTTGTAAGTTTATCACATTCATCCTTCAAATCTTTAATCCCTTCTACAATATCATCTTTAATACCATTTATAGTCTTTGTTTTTTCGCCTATATCTTGAGTACTAGTTTTTATAGCCTCATCAAAGACATTCAGGAAACCTTTCAAATCATTATGTATATCTGCAACAAACGCCTCACGAGATTCTGACCTAGGTACATTTCGGATTGGAGCCATAATATTCTCTAAAGGAGACTTTGAAGAAAAACGGATAAACTGCTCTACTTGTAGACCTGCCTCTGCTAATGTACTCTTGATAAGTTGCTCCACTTTTCGTATTTCAGACTCAGGCTTAGTGTCCACCTTATTGATAACGATGTATAAAGGCTTATTGAGTTTTTCCTTAATGACAGAAATAGAACTCCTATTAATAGTACCTGCATTTACATCGAATACCCAAAACAAAGCATCACACTCATTAATGACATCTATAGTACGTTCTCGGTCCTCACTATCATTCGAGCTAAATCCAGGCGTATCAAGAATACTAATCCCATTAAGATTCTTATTCTGATAGGTCATTACAAAATACTTAATCAAGGAAGAAACACCTTTGACTTGGTCTAAAATCTCTTTTGAAACCTTTTTAAAAGTATTTTCCAAAATTACCTTACGCTGACCATCGCCTGAAATAAAACTATAAGAGACAGCATTTCCTCCAGCAATATATGTGGGTATGGCCGTTGTAGCCTTAGTACTTACAGGTAGCTTGGGTATATTCGGATTATCTTGTGAAAGAATCCTATTCACTATAGAAGTCTTTCCTGCTGAGAATTCACCCACAAAAGCTATCGTAGTCTTCTTATCTAACCAACTCTTGCGCTTAGAGGCAACCCATTGGTCACAGTTGTCCATAACCCATTTCTTCTTTTCTTGAAGAGCCTCGGAGCCTGACTTTTCACCCCAAGTCAAACTATTATAATTAGAATAGAGATGTGCATTTAGGTCAAGATAAGGACCTTTAACAAAAGATTCAAATGCACCAATACGCTTATATAGCTTATTCACATCATCGTTGCTTAGGTCCTTTGCAGAAAGAATCTCTTGAATAAAATTCAAAGACTCCATCTTACAGTTCAACTCCTCTTCTTTCACTTTAAGAGAGTCGCGAACATCATTTATCTTTTCTTCAAATTTTTTTCGTTGCTCTTCGCTCTTTTTATTAAGCTCGTCACACTCTTGCTCCTTAGAACTAACTTTACCTTTCCATTCTGAAATGTCATCCTCAAGATCTTCAATTTCATCCTCAAGGTTAGAAATTTTCTTCTTCAACTCAGCAACAAGAGCAGATTGCTCTTGTGCTGAAGAAATAGACGCCTCGCCACGAACAGCATCTTTCAACTGCTGGTCTAGTTGGAGACACTGCTGATTAGCCTCTTCTAATAGAGCTTTATACTTAGACTCTATCGCTCTAATACGGTCTTCTGAGTCAGGGCTTAAATCCGTTGTCCTAGAGGCTAATGCTTCTGAAAGTTTCTGCTTTAATTCTTTATTTTCAGTCTCTAACCTATCCGCAGTACTACGTAATGGCTCTATCACAGACTCGTCTAGCTCTTTATGCTTGGACTCTAATTGAGTTTTGTCACTATCAGACTTCTTTCGATTTAGCAGAAATCCGAGAATTACACCCAAAAGAAGAGCTATGGCTATGTAGATAATATACTTAATCTCCATACTATTCCATTCGCTCCTTAAGCAGACTAATCTGAGCAGCTTGAGCCTCACAACTTTCCTTGTACTCCTTAAGTTGAGTAATGAGGTTATCATTGTGGCTACGTAAAGAACTTACCTCTCTCCGAAGTCTATCAAGCTCATCTTCCAAATCATCGTGGGCATCCTCATTATTCTTTGAGTCCCTGCGCAGTTTATCTATCTGAGCAAATAAATCTTCAATCTGACGTTCCGCTTCCTTATTACGCTTTCTGAACTTTTCATTTTCTGAATAAAGTTCATCAAGCTCTCTCTGCTTAGCATCACTCTGAGAAGAACTCCCTACAATTTTATCTTTTAAAGCTACACCGGCCAATCCTCCGATTACAAGGCCACTCACTAATTCTATCATTTTCATCTTTGTTTTATAAGGTTAATAGTCTCTTTTTATAATCTCGTAATTGATTTATTCTTTGATTGAATTGTTCTATCTGTTCTTTACGCTCAGTCTTCATCTGATTTAGAGTTTCTGTACGCTGTCCAATTACCTCTGAGGCATCTGCATACAAGGATTCTCGGATAGCCTCAATCAGCTGATGAGAGATATTACATAATCTCTCTCTGAACTCTGGAGATAAAGTCGTATCAATGTAATTATGTATCGCACGAACTCTCTGGGGTTTGGAGAATAAATTTTCAGTAACTAAACCAACCATATTATCTATTATATCCTTGTTACTCCCAGTTTTAGCCGACAGCCTCTGAGCACCATCCTCTATCACTTTATACGTTGAAACAACATCCTTTGCAAATGTCAAGAGTTGTTTGGCTTCTTCTGCACCCTCAAATACAGAGTGTCTTACAACAGCAGCTGTCGCAATAACCCCCATTTTAATCCACTTATCATACTCATGCCCCATAGAGTTCAAATCAAGAGTATAACTCAATCCTGACATCTGGACATTTGATAAATCCATACTCATCAACGAGCTAAAAGAGATATCATGCTCAGAGCCTTTTTGTTTCTGAGCAGCTGAACGCATCGCTGTCTGAATATTGTTTCGATAACTACTCATCAACAAAGAAGCTGTCCCATTGATAGCCATGATGGCATCATTATCAAAGTCCGAACTCTTACCCGAAATCAAGGTATTTAGTTTATCAAAAACCGTATCCTCAAACTTACGAGTAGTCTCCCGTTCTTGCTCTTCAATGTCATCAGCCATGGACTGGATAAGTCGATTGATACTTTGCTTGATTTGATTTAACTCTTCCTGACTATCCATTATAGCATCCTCTAAAGCACCATCAGAAGAATCTGATGCTGATATCAAACCATCGATGTATTCCGACATAAATTGGATGATATTCTTGATACGTTGTTCATCAACGCGCTTCAAGATATCCTTCTTCTCCTGCTGGATAGAGTCAAGCAATGCATAGAAATCTGTTAGCGAGTCTTTTGTCGCTGACACGACTGCAACTTGCTTCAACGGAATTTCGCAATTCTTACAGATATAAGCCTTAGCTAATTCAACATCTTCTCGAGACTTGGTATCACTCTTCGTTAATATCAAATAAATAGGACGCTGTGACAACTTTATCATCTGAATAAAGTCAGTCAAAGAACGAGTAATCTGCTGATTGATATCCGCAACGAGCAATATGCCATCAGCCTTAGGGAGGAAATCAACTAAGGTCTGTCTATGCTTGGGATCTGGTGATGATAATCCTGGAGTATCTACAATAATTGTAGAAGACGGAACTCTGTTAGATGTATCAAAGAGGGTAACTACTTGTGCATCTGCTAAAGCATCATTTTTAAGAGTACTTAAATCAGAAACATCGACACGAGCACCTTCAGCATTGATAACCTCTGCTCTACATACTTCTGCACCAAAATGAACTTCATAGATAGTTGCTGTCGTTGGCTTTGTCGCGCTCTCCAAGCATTTACTATCGGTCAGAGCATTTATAAGCGTTGTTTTACCTGAACTAAATTCTCCCACAAGAGGTAGGATAATTGGAGCATTTTGTTGTTGCGCCCTAGTTTCAATCTGAGTCAGTTCGGCAATAACATTGTTGAGATTTAGAAATTCTGCAATACTTTTTAGTTGATTAGTTTTATCCATAAAATTTATATGATGATTTTTATATTCTCTTTTAGGGGCGCTTAATCCATGTACGTCCCTCATTGGTCGAGTAATAAAGACCCTTACTCGTTTGGGCTAGCAACTCTTTCCCGCCATTGACAAGCGTGAGGAAATCTCCATACGTAGTTCCTGTGAAACGAGGCGTCCATGTACGACCATCATTCGTTGAGTAATAAAGACCTTTGCTTGTAATGGCGAGGAGCTCTTGACCGTAATACAGGAGGTCAAGGAAAGTGCCATAAGATGAGTTTGCGTAACGGGGTGTCCATGTGCGCCCATCATTAGTTGAGTAGTCTAAATGATGCGCATCCTTCTGAGAGATACAAATCAATTCTCTCCCTGATGAAACCATTGTAGGCATAGCGGTACTGATTTACTACTAAGTATTTTACATGCCTCAGCAACCATGACTGCCTAAAAATAAAAATCAACATATAAAAAAAGGCGGCAGCACTCCTTCATCTATATCTTTACTCGGGTAGGCTCTGGTAAAGCCCTGGATTACAGATAAGAGAAGGCAGTCTGCCCCCTTATAAGGGTGCAAACTTGCCCCGACTTACCACTGAGAATCCTATTGTTTAATTTACCAGATTAACCCGATCTCAGTAATAGTCTGCAAGTATCTTGCTATGTATGGTCGCCTAAGCGACTTGTATCTAATCTTTTGTTCAAAGATAGTACTAAATCTATATCCATGCAAGAGAAACACTCACCTAAGGCTAGACAGACTGCTTCTGCTTATCTACGACAAAAGTAAAGCCCCAATATGCAAAAAGCTTTCACACCCCTAAGAGTATAACTCCACACCGATATATACTACTCAATATAAATAGATTAAGTATTCAAAAAAAGATTAGAGCAACCCTATCAAAACAACAACATAATTGATTGGAGGTGAGGACGTAGATGAGCCCTGCAAGGGCGACACTCCTGCATAGCCCAGGGCGCAAGCCC
>RBKG01000013.1 GCA_003640335.1 Porphyromonas sp. | reverse complement strand
ACCTTACGGAAGAGATAGTGACCAGTTAGGTCATTGAAGAAGACATCATAAGTACCAGCGTACTTAGCTGGAACTTGGATGTTATCACCTGAGTTTGATACACCAGCAGGGAATGAATTCTTTTGTCCTCCCCAGTTCTTATCCCAACTTTGGTTTGCACGGAACTTGAGTTCTCCTGTCTTGAGTTCTACATTTCCCTTAAACCAAATATGAGGATTATAACTTGATTTTTCTAGGAGAACATCGTTAGCTACATCCCAGCCGCCAACAGTACTACCAATTACACTAATCTTATTGTAAGTGCCTGCAGTGGCTCCTGCTTCATAAGGTTTTACTGAGATACTTCCTGTAGTAGGATTGATAGCTACTGTGTAGTAACCTGCTGCAGTGATGCTCTTGATGTTGTCACCCTTATTCTCAGCAATCTTAGTACCATCGAAACCATAAGCCTTAGACCAATCTCCAAGTCCAGTTTCGCTTACAAGTTTGAATTCAGTATTAGCTTGGAATAAACCTGTGTAGGTATATTCCTTAGCATCAGCTGTTTCCTTAAATAATGGATAACCATTGTGACCAATATTCCATTCGATAGGACCAAGACCCTTACCAACGAAATAGAAATTAGGTGTTTCTGTTACAACAGCTGCTGGAGTAATCGTAACGGTTACAGGCTGTGAAACAGCAAGAGAAGAACCACTTGGTTGAGCTGGCGTATTCCCATTGTTTGGATAAGTACGTACTGTGAATAATACAGGTGTAGCCTTTCCTGGAGTAAGCTTAAACTGCTCAATTAAGATTTCGTTAAGGGCTTGTGCTGTGAAATCATAACTAACATGCTCTCCAACTGGAACTATAATTGGCGTCTTGCCTTCAACACTAATTACAATATCATTCTTAGCAAGGATACTACTAGGAGTGAAATTAACCTTATCCCAAGTGAGAGTAAGGGCTGTAGATGATAATTGCTCAGGGTCAATTGCTACGGTTGTCGCACTAGCCTTAGGTGTAGCAAGAGACGAAGCTGTAACAACAATCTTATCTTCATCTTTGTCGCACGAAGCAAGAGCTCCAGTCATTAGGCATAGAGCTAGCATCGAGCGCATGATTAAAATTTTCTTATTCATATCTTTTATTCACTTGCCTAGGATAGGGCATTATATCCTATCCTAGACTATTTATTAAGAGATTAGTAACCTGTATGCTGTTTGAGGTTTGTATTGGCTTGTACATCATCAGCAGGTAGAGGGTAAATGTTGTACTTGCTGTCGACACCACGTCCACCAATGACATTACCCTTCCAAGCCCATAGATAACTATTAGACGTTAATAGGTTGAAGCGAACAAGGTCGGTACGGCGATGTCCTTCCCAATAGAGCTCACGTCCACGTTCATTTAAAACTTCACGAGGAGTAAGTCCATCTGCAGATAGAGGAGAGATACCAGCACGTGAGCGTACTAAGTTAATGTAGTTAAGTCCCTTCGTTTTGTCGGCAGCACCACGAGCAGCAGCTTCTGCATAGATGAGGTACATTTCAGCCAAGCGGAATAGAGGCATATCTGTATCCACAAATGTAGAGTGCTGACCATTTTCTCCCTTAGAGGTTACATTACGGAACTTATAAACCCAATAACCTTCAGCGAATTTAGATACATCGTTAATCTCAGGGGTTGTAGCACCAAAGAGTATGCGCTTATCTCCAGTAGGGAAGAGATTTGCAAACTCCTTCGTTGCGCGATTACCTCCCCATCCGCCAATGCCCCAGTTAACGTTCAATGCCTTAGCGGCATCTCCATTACTAGAAGCATTGATGATGAATGTTAATCCACCAAATACTTGAGTTTTAAGACCATCATAATTTGCTGATAAGATAGTTTCAGGACTCTTCTCATTATCAGCTTTGAATAGATTGCTATAATCTGAACCCAAAGAATATTTACCTGAAGTTATTACACGCTCTGCGTAAGCCGCTGCGTCTGCATAACGTGCTGTGCCTGTATACACTTCAGCGTTGAGGTATAGGCGAGCAAGCAATGCCCAAGCTGCTGCCTTATCTGCACGACCATATTCATTGGCTTTAGGTTCTGCAAGGTCTGCTTCAATCGCTTTTAATTCACTCTCTATGTATTTGAATAAATCTGCACGTTGTATCTGTCGTGGAGATACACTACCTACAGGTAGGTCTTCAGAGATGAACGGAGGATTACCATAGATATCCATGAGAACCCAATTTTGAAAAGCTCTAATGAAACGAGCTTCAGCACGATACTGCTTAATAGTAGGCTCATTGGCTTTACCGGCAGTATTCTTAAGGAACTCATTCGCAAATTTAATTTGTACTGTAGAGCGATAGAATAGTCCCTTTACATAAGGATTGGAACTAGACCAAGAGATATTGTGTAAATCACGGATACCATTATCATTCCAAGCACAAATAGCCTCATCTGTAGGGAGCTCTTGAAGGTTATAGAAGCTACGTACGAAGTCCGTAAAGTCTTCATTCTGACCCTGAACATCTCCACCTGGTATAGCGTAAGTACCATATACCTTTGCAAGAGACTGTTTAATGCCCTCAGGTGTTGAATACACTTTTTCGGCTGTAGTTATATTCGTTGGCATGCGGTCAAGGTCAGCGTGGCAAGAGCTTAAGCCAAGCATCATAGCAAGACCAAGTACCGTAAGTGTTTTCTTATTCATATTGATATTCATAATTCGGCATCAATTAAAGAGTGAATGCTAGATTGAGCGAATAGGTACGAGGCATAGGGTAGAGATTGTTGTCAATACCACGCTCTGGATCAATTCCCTTATAATTACTTAGAGTAAATACATTCTGCACAGTTGCTGAAGCTCTTAAGCTAAGACCACGAGAAATCTTACCAAAGTCATAGCTCAGAGAGACATTATCCATCTTGAGGAATGAAGCGTTATGCAAGTAGAAATCCGATAGCAATTGCTTATCATCCTTGATTTCGCGGGCAGAATTATAAATGGTGCGAGGGGCATTTGCTAACAAATTATTAGGGCTCAAGATAGAACCATAGATAGCCTTATCACTCGTGATATTGTCATAAATATAGTTGCCTAGACTAGCACGAAGAGCTCCAGATAAACTCCATTTACCGTAAGTAAATGTCGTAGATAGACCCATCATTGCCTTTGGAGAAGCACTCTTGTAATGATAACGGTCACGCTCATTGATGACACCATCGTTATTAAGGTCAGCATAAGCGCCTTCAATAGCTGAGCCATCGGCATTGTAGAGCTGCTTGTAAACGAAGAATGTGTATGGTTCGTAACCAACAGAGTGAATCTGAATAGTGTTATCATTACCACCAGCGATACCACCAGTAGGTACACCTGGATATTTAGGGTCTTCTACTGCGTTTAGTTTAGTAATCTTGGTGCGATTGATAGTAAGGTTATAGCTTAAATCCCAAGAGAATTTATTTCCTTGAATAGGAGTAGCATTCAGAGTCAATTCAATACCCTTGTTCTCAATGTTACCAACGTTTGTAGTAATGAGGTTACCAAAGTTTGAACCTGCTGGTACAGGAATTGTATTTAGGAGGTCCTTAGTTTTCTTGAAGTAAACATCGACACTACCAGATAGGCGATTATTGAAGAACCCAAAGTCTAAACCTGCATTATACGTATCAGTCTGTTCCCACTTAATATTCTGGTCATAAGCCGCAGGACGATACATATTATAGAATGTATTTCCTAACTGATATCTTTGAGTGTTACTGCTTAGATAATAACCTGGGATATATGAATAATCGCCGATACCATCTTGTTGACCTGTAACACCATATCCTAAACGTAGCTTCAGGTCATTGAGTGCTTTTACGTTACGTAGGAAGCCTTCTTGGTTGATGCGCCAAGCTAATGCAAGTGATGGGAAAACACCCCAACGATTTTCTTTACTGAATCTACTAGAACCGTCCGTACGTACTGTAGCTGTAAATACATAGCGGTCGAGTAAGCTCCAGTTTAGACGAGTATAGTATGATACGAGTGTATTCTGAGGATACTCATTCTCATATATAGGTGTTGTGTTGGGAATCATTACACCTGCAGCCGTGTAACTAGGCTTGTTGTGAGTGTATGTCTTCCAGTCTTGGTACGAATAACCTGCCATCAAATCTACACGGCTCTTCAGAGCAGCAATCTCCTTGTTATAGTTTGCATAGAAATCTAAGAGTAGATTGCGCTTCTGCTGAGTATAACTCTCATTTATACCTCCTTGACCATTGATAGGTGAGCGTCTCCACTCAAAAGCAGCATTAGCTGGTACGAACTTACGACCGCTACCTGCTGTATAGTCGTAACCAAGGTTCAGATTAAGCTTAAGGTCAGGGAAGAAGTGTAGCTTATAGTCAAACTTTACATTCCCAAGAGAACGGAAAACAGAGCTAATATCTTGTTTTTGGTTAAGTAAAGCTACAGGGTTATAGGGAGCCAATATGTTAGGCTCATTGTTAGCATCTAGGAAAGTAAAGTACCCTCCATAAGCTTCCATGCCATTCGCATAGATTGGTTGTGTAGGGTCAAAAGTTACTGCACTTCCAATAGCATCCTTGTTTGCGAAACGATTGCGAGTAAGTGAAAGCTTAAGATTGAGGTCTACGCTCAGATGGTTGTCAAAGAATTTAGGATTGAGCGAGAAACTTTGGCTGAAGCGCTGCATAGCGTCAGTCTTGAGTACTCCTTCTTGGTGATAGAGTCCAACTGAAGCACGGTAAGGCATGTTCTTAGTAGAACCGCTAATGCTTAGGTTGTTGTCAGTACCGAAAGCTAGACGATAAATCTCATCTTGCCAATCTGTATTAGCTGTACCTAGTAAATCTGTATAGCGCTTATCTCCACGAGCCTTAACTAATGCACGGAATTCATCAGCATTAAGCATACTTACTCGACGGCTAGCTTCTGCAAGAGAGTTGGCTGTAGAGAAGTTGATTTGCATATTCTGCCCCATCTTAC
>RBKG01000208.1 GCA_003640335.1 Porphyromonas sp. | reverse complement strand
GAGAACGATGAACAAGCCTTTTGCGATACTCTGACGAAAATACATAAGCAAGCTCGGAGACATTATCACGCTTACGGTCAATAAAGCCGTCCACGCTCTCTGCCCATTTGAGTGCAACAAATGGCCTTCCCTTGGTATAACGCACATTGAAGGCCTGATTTAGTTTCTTAGCTTCTTCCTCTAAGCATGACTCAACAACCAAGACACCCGACTTCTTCAGTAACTCTATACCACGACCAGACACTTCTGGAAATGGGTCCCGCTGAGCGACAACAACCTTTGGTATTTGTTTCCTTATAATAAGCTCCGAGCAGGGCGGTGTTTTACCATAGTGCGAGCAAGGCTCTAATGTTACGTAGAGTGTACTTTTATTTATATAGGCCTTATCCTCTTCCTTAACACTATTAATCGCCATCACCTCCGCATGAGGCATACCCCAACGATGATGATAACCCTCTCCTATAACACGCCCTTCATAAACGAGTACAGCCCCTACCATTGGATTAGATAATGTATATCCGTGACCTAGCAAAGCTAAATCTAGGGCTCTTCGCATATATAATTCATCTTCAGGTTGAAGCTTATCTATATTCTTCATTATATCTTTGCACTTTAGTTATGAATACAATTAAATCATTCCTTGCGAACGCATTTGATAGACTTATCCCGATATATAATAGTCCAAGCGAGGTTAAAGCCATTGCTCAAGCCTTACTTATGGATAAGCTCGCGATGTCGCAAACAGATTTACTACTAACGGACAAAGATACACCTTTATCTGAGGATAAATGGGCTAGCCTATGCGCTGCAATATCTAGACTAGAACAGAATGAACCTCTACAATATATATTAGGCTACGCTTACTTCTTAGACTTCAAACTTGAGGTTAGCCCGTCTGTACTTATACCAAGACCTGAAACAGAAGAGCTTGTTCACTTACTGACTCAGACGGTCAAGCAAGAGTATCCATCAACGCTCCACACACCTTTACGAATACTTGACATAGGTACTGGCAGTGCTTGTATCCCTATTGCTCTTGCTCGCCTACTTCGCAAGGACGCTGTAGAAGCCATTCACGCTATTGATGTGAGTTCGGAAGCCCTTCAAACAGCTCAAAAGAATATAGACACGATTGAGCATAATATCCCGATAAAAATCCAAGAGGCTAATTTATTCACTCTGCCCGTCATTGAGAGAGAAGAAGGCTATGACATTATAGTCAGCAACCCTCCCTACATTCACCCTAAAGAGGCTGATGAGATGAGTAAACAGGTTCTTGATTGGGAACCAACTACCGCTTTATTTGCACCATCAGAGAGACCAACTATTTTTTATGATGAGATAGCTAGACTAAAACACAAAGGTTATCTAAAAAATAAGGCACATATATTTCTTGAGATTAACCCGCTTTACGCTCAAGAAACGCTTAACAACATGCATTCTATTATAGGCGAGAATAATATTCATCTAGCTGATATACTAAACGATATGTATGGCAAGGAGAGGTTCATTCACATACAAATTCAAGAATAATCAACCTCTACTGAAATCTATAACTTGGGCACAATTTTTATTTACATACGAAACGGCAAAAACAAAATGACATAAGCCCTTGTTATCAAATTAAACTCGATATATCACATAAAAATGTCAGATAACGAACAAATAATTGAGGAAGTAACCTCAAGTGAATATAAATATGGTTTCACAACCGAGATTGATACAGAAACGCTCGGTAAAGGTCTTACGGAAGAAACTGTAAGGCTCATTTCGGCTAAGAAAGGAGAACCTGAATGGATGCTTGAATACCGATTGGAAGCATTCCGTGCATGGCAAAAGATGGAGCAACCCGATTGGGCTCATCTCAACATTCCGCCAATAGATTATCAAGATATCTATTATTACGCAGCTCCTAAGAAAAAAGAAGGTCCCAAGAGTCTTGACGAGGTAGACCCTGAGCTACTACGTACTTTTGAGAAACTGGGTATTCCTCTAGAAGAGCGTAAGATATTGAGCGGTATTGCTGTTGATGCCGTTATTGACTCTGTCTCGGTAAAAACGACTTTCAAAGAGAAGTTAGCCGAGAAGGGTATCATCTTCTGTTCATTTAGTGAAGCAGTACAAGAGCATCCAGAGCTGGTACGCAAATATCTAAGTTCTGTCGTTCCCGTAAAGGACAACTTCTTTGCAGCTATGAACTCAGCTGTATTCTCTGATGGTTCATTTGTATATATTCCTAAGGGCGTACGTTGCCCCATGGAACTATCTACTTATTTCCGTATCAACGCTATCAATACAGGACAGTTTGAACGCACACTCATCGTTGCAGACGAAGGCTCTTACGTTAGCTATCTAGAAGGCTGTACAGCTCCTCAGCGTGATGAAAATCAACTACACGCAGCTATCGTTGAGATTGTCGTTGAAAAGGATGCCGAAGTAAAGTATTCTACTGTACAGAATTGGTTCCCTGGAGATAAGGAAGGTAAAGGCGGTGTCTATAACTTCGTAACTAAGCGTGGTGTATGCCGAGGAGACCGTGCCAAGCTAAGCTGGACGCAGGTAGAAACAGGTTCGGCTATCACTTGGAAATATCCTAGTTGCGTGCTTATGGGAGATGACAGCACAGCTGAATTCTACTCTGTAGCTGTAACCAACAATTTCCAACAAGCAGATACAGGTACTAAGATGATTCACCTCGGTAAGAATACTCGTAGCCGCATCGTCAGCAAGGGTATTAGCGCAGGTAAGAGTCAGAATAGCTATCGTGGACTTGTACAAGTAGGTAAGAATGCAGAGAATGCACGTAACCACTCTCAATGCGATAGCCTACTTCTCGGCAGTACTTGTGGCGCACACACCTTCCCTTACGTTCAAGTAGACAATGATACAGCTATCATTGAACACGAAGCAACGACAAGTAAGATTAGTGAAGACCAAGTATTCTATTGCCAGCAACGCGGTATCGGAGTAGAAGAAGCTGTCGGCCTCATTGTCAATGGTTATGCCAAAGAAGTCATGAACAAACTTCCTATGGAGTTTGCTGTAGAAGCGCAGAAGTTACTTTCTATTTCCCTTGAAGGCTCAGTAGGTTAGACCCTCATTCATTCTAAGTAAAACATCAAATAATAACGATTATAATGCTAAAAATAAATAACCTCCACGCTAACATTGGAGATAAAGAAATTCTAAAAGGTCTAAGCCTTGAGATTAATCCCGGCGAAGTACACGCTATTATGGGTCCTAACGGAGCAGGTAAAAGTACTCTATCATCTGTACTCGTAGGACACCCTTCTTTCGAAGTTACTGAGGGAGAGATTGAGTTTGAAGGCGAAAGCATTCTTGACCTAGAGCCAGAAGAACGTGCTCATCTAGGTATGTTCCTTAGCTTCCAGTATCCAGTAGAAATACCCGGAGTAAGCATGGTAAACTTCATGCGTGCGGCAGTTAATGAGCGTCGTAAGGCACAAGGACTAGAGCCTATGAATGCTACTGAGTTCCTTAAGCTAATGAAAGAAAAGCGTGCTTTAGTTGAACTGGACAGCAAACTAGCGAACAGAAGTGTAAACGAAGGCTTCTCTGGAGGTGAGAAGAAGCGTAATGAAATCTTCCAAATGGCTATGCTTGAGCCTAAGCTTGCTATTCTAGATGAAACGGATAGTGGTCTAGACATCGATGCGCTACGTATTGTAGCTAATGGGGTTAATGCCCTACGTAGCCCTGAACGCAGTGCTATCGTCATCACCCACTATCAACGCCTACTTGATTACATTAAGCCAGACTTTGTACACGTGCTACATAATGGTCGCATCGTAAAAAGCGGTGGACCTGAGCTCGCTCTTGAGCTTGAAGAGAAGGGCTATGATTGGCTTAAGGACGAACAATAAATAATGCAATCTTATGAGTAGTATCACAGACAGATTGCTCTCTCTAAAGCCTAATCCTAGTGCAGAGCAAAAGAATGCTCTAGATAAATTCCTTGAGCTAGGTCTTCCTCTGTATCGCAGTGAGAATTATCAGCGTACAGACCTCTCAGCTATGCTTGACGAGGCTTGGGAATATGGTTCAGCTGAATACAGCGACAATAGAGATGAAATAACCTTACCCGAAGGTGCTTATCTTGGCAACCTTAAGCAGAGCCCCATTGCACTCAAGGCTATTAAGAGCTTAGCACAAGACCCTATCGCTCAATTAGTACAAGGGCTAAACGAGGAGGCAACCCTACTCTATCTTCCTAAGGGAGCCAGAATAGAAAAGCCTTACGAAGTAGAGTCTTTCCTTATGTCTAATGGCAGAGTACTTGAAGCTCGTCGCGTAATTATAGTTCTAGATGAAGGCGCCTCTCTTGAGATGCTTGTCAAGGAACGTAATGTAGGCGAGCATGTAAGTATGAGCCTTCAATCGATTGAAATCTACCTCTCTAAGGGAGCTAAGTTGAGCTATACAGACTTAGAGCAAACAAGCGAACTAAGCCGTCGTATCAGCACCCTTCACCTACACCAAGAAGAAGAAAGCGATGCTAACATTAACTTCTTCTCACTCACGAATGGTAAGACACGCAATAACTATTATTGCGATTTAGCTGGAGAAGGAGCTAACTTGCAACTAGGTGGATTTGTTGTTAATTCTGATAAAGAACATACGGATAACTTCTCATTCATCAGTCACAGTGTTCCTCACTGTACTAGCACGGAGCTATTCAAGTATGTTTTAAGAGATGATAGCTATGGCGTCTTTACTGGTCGCATACTTGTAGCCATTGACGCTCAAAAGACACAAGCATATCAGACTAACAACAACCTACTTCTTAGCAAAACAGCTAGAATGCAGGCTAAGCCTCAGCTAGAAATCTATGCCGATGATGTCAAGTGTAGCCATGGTATGACTACGGGACAACTAAGCGAACAAGCGCTCTTCTATATGCAGCAACGTGGTATTGCTAAGGACGAAGCTAAGCGACTCTTGAGCATAGCCTTCAGTGAAGATGTACTCCTCCACTTAGACAGAGAGGAACTAAGAGATGAAGTTCG
>RBKG01000125.1 GCA_003640335.1 Porphyromonas sp. | reverse complement strand
ATAAGTACGCGTACTTACTGAAACGAGTACGTCGTACTTACAAAAGTCATTTAACTAAAACCCGAAATACTCTTCACGCAAGTAATCTTATTCCCTACTAACTAGTACAGAAAGAGACTTATCGATGTATAAATACCCAAGATTAGGTATTTCCTTAGCAAGCACTTGTCTCTAACTTTGCAAATGTTTACTTATATAGAGAACTATTCGATGACATACTTCTGTACACGCCCTATTCGCAATATACTAACACTCATCTTGCTAATAGTGGGCTCTATTCCTATTGAAGCACAGACGGCGTTACGAGCAAAAGTCACAGAGCAAGATACAGGTCTACCCCTCATTGGCGCATATATCCGCCTTAGTGATAAGCCTAAAATTATTGCTCTTACGGACACACTCGGCTTCTTTGAAGTACATAGTTCTCTTGAGGGTAAGAGCATTTCCATCTCTTCTCTTGGCTATCGCACGTCCACATTCAAACTTGCAAAAGGTAAGATCTATCAACTGAAGCCTGATGTCAAGGCGATACAAGAAGTTATCGTCACGGCTCAAGAGAGTAGAGGACTAACGAGTGCTTCTACTATACGCAAGCATGCTATGGAGCATCTACAACCCTCTAGTTTTAGTGATTTACTAGAGCTGCTCCCCGGAGGACGTAGCCAAGACCCCAACCTATCTCGCCCGAATAGTATCCGACTAAGAGAAGCCAATCGCAGCAACAACGAGCAATATGCGACATCTTCACTTGGGACGAGTTTCCTTATTGATGGTGCCCCCATCAGTAGCAATGCCAATCTACAAAGTCTTAAAAATGCGTGGGAACCTCAAGTAACAGCGCGAGACTTCAGCATAATGGGGGTAGATATGCGCTCACTAACGACAGATGATATTAGTCAAGTAGAGATTGTGCGAGGTATTCCTTCGGTTGAATATGGTGACCTCACAAGCGGACTCATCAAAATAGAACGCAAGCGTGGAGGGAAAGACCTTAGTCTACGTCTTAAAGCCGATATGGGGAGCAAACTACTCTATCTCGGTAAAGGCTGGGAATGGGGCAAGGGCTGGACGCTCAATACTAGCCTAGATTACTTATACAGCAATAAAGACCCACGCAATACCTTAGAAGCCTATCAGCGTCTGAGCAGTTCGCTTAGACTAGGTCGTAAGTTTCAACTCCGTGCTTATAGCCTTGATTGGCAAATGAATGCTGACTACGGGGCTTCTCTTGATGGAGCCAAACAAGACCCCGAAACCAATGGCGGATATGAAGACTCGTTCCAATCGGATTATCATAGAGTAGCCCTTAGCAATAAACTTATGCTCAAGCGTCGAGGGCAACAATGGCTAAAGGCGATAGAGTTACTAGGGACAGGCTCATACGAATGGCAGGATATGAAACGCATTCGCTATATCAATCTACAGCAAACGACAGCCGCCATTAGAGAGATGCGCAACAATAGTGAGAGCGATGCCTTCCTATTGCCCTACAGTTATCGAGCAGAGCAGCACGTCGAGGGTAGACCTCTCAATATCTTCCTAAAAGCAAATGCTCGCCTTGCACTCCCCATCAAATTTGTCAAAGATGAGTTACTTCTAGGTGCTGATTGGGCTCTAGATAAGAACTTAGGACGAGGACAGATATTTGATTATCAGCGTCCTCTATATCCTCAACATTCGCTACGTCCTAGACCCTTCAGCGACATTCCTGCCGTGCATAATCTATCTCTCTACGCTGAGAATACGCTCTCTCTAAAGGCTGGCAAGAATAAGTTTGAGTTGCTTACAGGTCTGCGAGCGACTCATCTCTTTGGACTAAGACCCGACTTTGCCCTAAGCCACGAATGGACTCTTGACCCTCGTCTCAACTTTGCGTGGACTCTACCCCCACTTAGCATACGAGAGAAGGCTCTTACGATGCGCCTCTCAGCAGGTATAGGTCAGCATAGCAAAAGCCCTACAATAGGGCAACTATTCCCTGACCCTTCATACATTGACCTAACAGAACTGAATTACTACCACACCAATGAAGCCCTCCGTCGTATACATGTACGCACTTATGTAGTAGACAATAGCAACATAGCACTACGGCTAGCACACAACCTCAAGACAGAGGTAAGTGCAGACCTAGACTATGATGGCTATAGACTATCTTGTACAATCTTCCGTGAGGATATGAGCTCTGGCTTCAGACAGATGCCACTCTATGCGCCTTATCACTACAAGCAGTACGACACAGACGGCATTAACAGCCAAACGATTACGGAGCAACCTCGTCTAGAAGACTTGCCCGTAAGTGATAAGTACGAACTTATTGGACGCAGTTATACGGGCAATGGAAGTCGTACGCTCAAGGAAGGCATTGAGTACACCTTATCAACCAAACGAATAGAGCCAATACATACAAGGCTTACTATCACTGGGGCATGGTTCAGAACGACCTATCAGAACTCTCAAGAGATTATGGAACGACCTAGCACCGTTATCAGCAACCAACAAATCCCCTATGTGGGCATTTATGAGGATACTGACTGGTCACGCAACCAACTCTCCAATACCAACTTCACCCTAGATACTGATATTCCTCGCTTACAACTCGGGGTATCTCTATCTGCTCAATGCGCTTGGTTCAGTAGTACCCAACGCAAAGCCCTTAATCCTTATCCTACTGCCTATATGAAGATTGATGGTAGTATCGTTTCTTGGCAAGAAGACAATCAAGATGATACCCTTCTGCGCTGGCTCGTACGTAGAAATGCGACCGCTAATACTCAAGAATATGTAACTCCTTTCAGCATGAACCTTAATTTTAAGGTAACTAAGAAATTGATGCAGGGACGTATAAATATCGCCATGTTCTGTAATAAACTATGGGATTATACACCAAACTATAATGATGGAGGGCTTGTCATACGCCGATATGTAGACCCTTATTTTGGTCTCGAAACAAACATTAAACTCTGATGAAACGTATCATATATACCCTCTGCACCCTCGTCCTAACGCTACTCTCTCTGAGCCTTACGGCCTGCCACAAAGAGGAGGACGCTCTGATGACCACACTACAACTGCAGGTCGTGGGGCAGGATATGATTGTAGAGCAAATCATTGCTTCTGCCGATTTGAGCAACCTCAATACTTCCGAGGTAACAAGCATAAGTATTACTAGTGGAGATGGCACAACGCTCTCTACTCTCAGAGGTATCTATCGGATAACTATGCAAGGAACAGTAACCTATCGTTTGAGCGATGGGTCACAACATACCCGACGCTTCAGAGCAGCTCAAGATTTGGTTGATGTTAGCCGTAAGCAAGGCAACCAAGTACGTCTAACCCTTCATCTCTTATAAGTATGAAGCGTATTCTACTGAACCTATTTATACTCGTTAGCCTAAGCACGGCAACTAAACTTACGGCACAAGTCAAAGACTCGCCCTTCGTCGAGCATGAAAGTTTGTGGGCAGAGAGTTATCGCCAAAGGCTTTATAATCCAGCTCTCCAGTACCAAGCGTTCTCTAGTGCCTACTCCAAGGTTATCTATCGCTATGCCCAACGAACCCAACAAGCAGTATGGCTTAGCGAAGATGGCAAAGAAGAGCATAGTCATAGCTTCCGTACTCGTGCTTACTTACCTCTCAATAAAGTAAGCACAGCATGGGGTTCGGCTGGCTATGACAAGACTCTGACGCAAGGTGTACGTTGGTCTTCATCTATTGACCACGACAAACTAAGTCCTTACATACTTGCCGATAGCCTTGGCGGAGACAATAAGAGCGAACGCTATTCATTGAATGGAGGCTATGCCCTAAAAAAGGGGAAATGGCAGTTTGGGGGAGAGATGACTTTTAGAGCAGAGCAGGCCTACAGAGAGCGAGACCCACGCATGCGCAGTATCGTCTCTGACCTTACTCTAAGGCTGGGTCTTGCTAGAGCCCTAGGGAGCAAACTAATAGCTCTAAGCCTATCGAATGAGACATACAAACAAAAAGCCGGAGTAACCTTTGTACGCCCCGAAGGCGGTGTGCCTGAGTACCTGATGACAGGTATTGGCACTTATCAACCTCGCTTCTCTGGCGGAAAAAGCAGTCTTCTCTACAAAGGCAATAATACCACCATAGCTCTTGACTTCTTACCCAAGCCTCAGTCATCGGGATTATATTTAGGCTCTTCATGGGGTCTTGAGCATGATGAACGACTTTCACTCGAGCATAATTCGCTTCCGCTTAACCAGCTATACAAATATCATTGGACAGGACATATCGGGCTAAGACATATAGGGACATGGCTTTACGACATCAGCCTAAATGGAAAATATGAGCATAAGCATGGCGATGAGGCACTTGTCGGAGATAGCGGGAGTGGCGACTATCCTATACTTGCTTCATTAACGCTCTACAAGGAAACGCATAAAGGATTAGAAGGTCTTTTTACACTTGGCAAAGGAGATAAATTACCTCGCTACGCTCGCTTGCGCTTAGGCTATAATGCTACAAATATGCACTACATCTACCCCGAGCGAGAAGCCTCTTATCAGCATATCTATTCACAAGTAGAGGGGCAAATATTCACAGCTCTATCGCCTAAGAGTACACTGTCTTCGGGCGCAAGTCTAGTCTATCAGTATGCCCTACCGGCACAAATGAGTCTGCCTCTTACTCAAGTAGAACCCTCTTTCTTGGGTTATCTTCTTGGTCGCCATCAAGTGCTAAGTAGCAGCCTTTGGTCTACGTCGCTCTCATTAGCCTATGATTACCGCTTTAATCAGACTTATGCTCTGTACGCTAAACTTCAAGTTGAAGCCTCTCAAGTAAAAGCCTTACCTCAAGGAATGAAGTATGACATTACCTGCTCCATAGGCTTACGCTTCTAAGTAAAAGAATGAATATCAAATCAATAACTCACTAAATTAAACTTATGAGACATTTATTATCAAAGACCTTGCTCGTAGCAGGGCTCGCAGGAGCGGCTCTTAGCTCTTGTAGCGAAGACAACAAAAACTCAGTCGAGTTAGCTGTAAACACAAAAGTGCGCCTAAGCATACAGACACCACAGACATGGACTGATGCTC
>RBKG01000250.1 GCA_003640335.1 Porphyromonas sp. | reverse complement strand
TTATTAGGTATATTGTTAATTTGTGTGGCTATATTTTTTCAATAATAGGGACGGGATACCATCATATCTGCATAGATGAGGATTAACTTCCTATATTCGAGCCATCGTATTTCATCCATCATGCAATATGTATAAAATATCTCTTATCTTTTACCAAAAAATATCGTTCGAATGTATTTCTATAGCAACCTCTGTCTATACTCGCTATCTATTTTTCTCAACAGAGGCCAAAAAATATTTGACCTGCTGCGCAAACAATGGTAGCATGAAACGCAAGTGCGCATATAATAGCACACATAACCACTAATCCTGTATTGGGGAGGATTGAAGCTTATGACAGAAATACTACCACCAACACCAGAAGATAAAACACCACAAACAAAAGGCGACTTAGTAAGTAGAGTCCTTGACAGCATTGATTTGCAGCCTACCCAAGGAAACCTCAGTCCTAAGCGTCTTCCCGATTACGACCCCGACCCAAGCGACCCAGACACTGATATACCCTGGGAGTTTCAAGAGGTAGTAGAAAATCGACATAGTAACAACAAACCCGAGAACAGAGCAGATGCACCAAACCCTACAGAAGAAGACCCTGATAAAAAAAAGACTCGGCGGATGTTTGGAGCTCTTTGCGTTACGGCTGCAATCGCTGCTTGGGGTGCATATATCGGTATTTTAGATGATTCCGTAGAAGCTAGCCGTGATACTAGCACACCCCAGCTTGATCTTAATACTACTCCAGGCTCATCCGAACAAACATATGAGCCACTCTCATCCCCGCAAGAAGCCTTGCTTAACTCGGATTATGTTACCAGTTTATCTGCAGAAGACCAAAAAAGCCTTAAATCACTTCTAGAGATACCCGTTGACAGCCCTTCAAATGATTACTTTGGGAAAGCTCCTCAATGGGAAGGCACCAAGCAAATACTTCTTGAAGCTGTTGTTGGCCAATATCGAGACGAAACTCTACATAAGATAGCCGATCGATACCCAACAATGAATAGTGAGCAACTTGAAAAATTTGAGCAAAATGCCACCATGAAGCCAAGTGTAGATGTTGGCTATAGTTTACCGCAAATCATTGACCACAATGCTCTTGTTTTTAATGTTGCTCAGACTATTGTAGAAAAATATAAGGTGAGTAGCTATAAAGATGAAGCTATTAGCATAGCACAGAAACTGCTTGATGCTTGTGTTCTCTCAAGTAAGAGCTTCATACAAGCACCAGACCGTTCTGTAGCAACAAGTTATCGAGATGAGCTTATCAAGATGATACAGTATTCTACATCTGCTTGGGCGGGCGAGTCAGAAGGCGCCCCAAGTATGACATTACAAAACTTTATACAGCCATCCTCTACAAGGGATGATTTGGAGCCTATTGGGCAGATCCCTCTATATTATGACAATGATAACCCTCTTTTCCCAGACCAAAAGCGCATCGAGGGAACTTCTATTTTTTATAACAAAGCAGTCACAAGCCAAAGAACTGAGCCAGTCAAAGACGATCTACCTGCTAATGACAATGGTCAAGATGATCAACCATCAAAGGCAACAACTATTATTTATGTTCCTTGCGCTATTACTACTGCCGATGGCGCTGAGCAGATCACATACTATCCTATCAGCCCACTAAACGCAGGTAATCAGCGAGCCCTCGTAGAGAGCTCAATATTTGGGCATGCTGCCGCAAAAGGCAAGAACAAATGTTTCTACTAGACTAGTGTTATTCTTAGTATCTTACTTTGCCTAAAAATAGCAAACGTAAATATTATTTTACACCTATAGTGTTTAGTATCAGTATTAGAATTGCTGGGTAATATCTATATGATGTTGTTTTCTGCTTCTCACCTGTTAGATGAACTTTGTGTCTTTTGTTTTGTTTGTATCTGTGCTTAAATAGACATATGACAAGTAGCAAAAAGAAGTGTTTTTCACTCTCTCGTTTTTCTCTTTTTATTACAGTAGTTCTGTTTGTAGCTTCTTTGTTGGCAACAACATTTTCTCCTATAGTCCACGCAAAGGAAGAATCGCAGATGGCTCCACAAGAGCAAGCTGCAAGTTGGGCATATGCGCAGGCTCTTAGCTTTTGTCTAAGTATAAATGACCCTACATCAGGAAGCAACTTCAAATATAATATGAAGATATATAACAACGCCATACAAGCAAACGAGGTCGAGTCAGGAAATTGGTTCAAAGAGGAGAAGTATACTTCAGGTCCTTCTTGGTTCTTTAAGAGTTTATCAAAATACGTCGGTTCGCAGTATGTTAGGAATGATAAAGCATGGGGTAACCATGCAGCCTCACAAGTTTTTTATTGTGCTCTTAATGAGAAATCGGCTTGGGTGAAGGACGCGGCAACGCTGTGGGGTTATAAATCACCTACTGAAATGTTATGTGATTTTGGAGCAAAGCGCATTTCTAGCAGCCCAGGTCATTTTGAAGATTGCGTCAGCGGCACCGGCAAACTCTCTCCTGATTTTACATTAGCAACAGGTTTTGGTGGTATCCCACAAGCTATTGCTCATAAACTCAAAGCAAAAGGGGCATATTCTACAGACGCTAAATTAAGGATGAGTGATGCAGCTGAATACCTATATTGGTACAACGTACTACGAGGTGGGTGCGGTGCCGAAGTAACAGACAAGGATTTTCCTGACAGTGATAAGTATTCTATAAAAAATATTAAAACGGCTGATGGCAAGGGGAATGTTAGTAATAAGAACTACTACATGACCCCTGTTAGAGGAGGGCCTTGGGATAAAACCATAAAAACAAAAGCATTCGACAGTAATGGAAATAACTCGAATCTAACTTGTGTAGACATAGCAAAAGCGATGGCTGCAAAAGCTGATGCCTATTCAAAATGGATCAAAGAAGATACCTGTGAGAAAAAGTTTTCAGGTAATAAAGCTGGTATAGACCAGTGTAAGCAAGGGCGGTCAGCAAAGAATGCTGACGACTGCAAAAATAAATTCCCTGATAACGATGAAGCATATAAAAATTGTCTGGCTGGTATGGGCAAAAGCGACGGCACCGCAAATAGTGCTACTGGTACATATGATAGCGATAAAGAGGATGAAGATATAAATACATGCTCTGATGCAATAGGTGCTATCGGATGGATGGTTTGTCCTGTCGTCAACTTTATGGGGAAAGTAATTGATGGGCTGTATGGAATTATTAGTGACTTTTTGTCTCTTGATCACGAAATATTCCAAAAAGATGCTGCAAATGAATCATGGTCGGCATTTCGCAATATAGCTAATATTCTACTTATTGCTGCATTCCTGTTTGTTATATATTCACACGTCACAAGTCTTGGTATTTCCAATTATGGGATCAAACGGATATTACCAAGATTGATTATGATATCTATCTTAATCAATGTTTCATTTATTGTTTGTCAATTCCTTATTGATATGTCTAATGTTCTCGGTGGATCTTTGTATGGCTTTATTGATTCTCTAGCTTCTGGTGGTGCCGACAAAACAAGTTTTGCCGAGAGGACCGCTCAAGTAGCTCTCGCTGGTGGTAGCACCGTTGCAGCTGGCACCTTTGTTGCGGCAGAGGGTTCTCTGTTGGTTGCAAATATATCTCTTCTTGGCCCTATTGCACTCGGTGCACTTATCGGACTCTTACTAGCTTTCATTATCCTATTAGGTCGCAATGCTGGTATTGTTATATTGGCAGTCATTTCACCACTTGCTTTTGTGGCACTTCTTCTTCCTAATACTGAAAAACTCTACCATAAGTGGTGGAAGATGTTCCTAAGCTTACTTGCAGTGTATCCAACGATTGCTGTTATATTTGGTATGTCTAAAGTAGCAGCCTCCATCTTTATCGCGAAGGATGATGTAACAAGCCAAATTACAGCTCTTGGTGTTATGTTTATTCCGCTTCTTGCTTCTCCAGCTTTACTTATGGGAGCGATGGGAGCGATGGGAGCATTAGGAGCCAAGTTACAGCATATGGGCATGCGAAGCAATGCAAAACTTCTAGCGAAGACACGTGAGAATATGGGTAAATCATCGATTGGCTATGGTATACAACAGGCAAGGTTACTACGTGAGCAGGAGCGTAACGAGCAAATGATGGGCCAATTTGCAAATGCAGGAGGTGTTAGAGGTCTTTTGTATAACACCATTGGCGGTTCTCGAGCACGCAGCCGACGCCCTCGGATCGCAAAAACTTTTGCAACAGAGCAGCGAGATAAACAAAAAAGCGAAGCACGAACATGGCTTGAGAGTGACCATATGCCAGAACAAATGGTTGAGCTTGCAAAGACAGGAATGATGTTCGATCCTAAACTTGGAAAGAATAGAAAGTTAGATGCTATGGAACGTGCAGGTGCGATAGAAGCTGGTATGGAATATGGCAACTTCAAGGAAAGGTTGGATATTATGGCTGCAACAGGTGATCTTGACCAAGACTATGCTCCAGCTCAGGCTGAGTACCTTCGAGTACTTGCTGCTCAGGGTGCACGAAAACATGGCGACAATGCTCTTTATGGGACTGCTGGTATAGGGGCAATTGCATCTGGTAAGTACCGTAATAGTATAGAAGCACAGTCGGCGCTGTATGGTAATATAACCAGTCAACTCGAGGGGGGTAAGATTTCCAATGAAACATTGATGTCAAGTAGTGTCAGTCAAAGTGCAGTTGTTAAGGAAGCTCTAGAGAAGGTTGACGAAACTACAAAGAGTAGTATCCGTGCAAACCTAGATGCGTTCTATCATACTGAAGATGGTCTTGCAACTCCAGCAGCTGTTGTTCATAACCTGGGTCTTCAAACAGTCGGCGATAAATATGTTACACAGCAAAAAGAATTAGAAAGGTCACGACAAGAAGCTAAAAGCGGAAAACTTAGACTTAGCAAAGATGAGCTTCAAAATATTCAACAAGCAACAAAAGATACCGTGGATTCATCTTTCAAGAATGCAAGCAAAAATCGCGATAATCGGCGACACTAAATTGGTTATTTTCCATATACATATTCTTCATCCCCCTCATGCTATAATAAATACATAAGCTATGTCGAGATATAAGGTTGCGCAGGATGTAGAGGCAGAGGATAAGATTCTTGG
>RBKG01000256.1 GCA_003640335.1 Porphyromonas sp. | reverse complement strand
CATAAAACACGATATTACGACCTAATAGAACTATCTCCAAGTTATACAGGTTCAAAGAATAGTATAAACTAATTCTAATAACTAAATAGAAATGGCAACAGTAACACTTAAAAACTCTATTACAATCAACCTTAATGGCGAACTGCCTGCAGTAGGTTCGGTAGCTAAGGACTTCGTAGCTGTAAAGGCTGACCTTAGCGAAGTAAAGCTCAGCGACTTTGCTGGCAAGAAGGTTGTCCTCAACATATTCCCAAGCGTAGATACAGGTGTTTGTGCAGCTAGCGTACGCCGCTTCAATGCAGAACTATCTAATCTTGAAAACACAGTAGTTCTTTGCCTTAGCAAGGACCTACCATTTGCCCTTGGTCGCTTCTGCGCAGCTGAAGGTCTTGACAATGTAGTTGTAGGCTCTACTTTCCGCAACCAAGAGCTCGAACAGGCTTATGGCGTACTCCAACAAGATGGTCCTCTTGCAGGTCTTCTTGCACGTGCTGTCGTTGTTATCAACGAAGCTGGTCAGGTTGTTTACACTGAGCTTGTTCCTGAGATTACTCAAGACCCTAACTTCGAAGCAGCTCTAGCAGCTCTTAAGTAAGCTCATTATAGCATTAGAAACGGAATGAATTAAAGAAAATTCATTCTGTTTCATCTTCTAATCAGGAAGCAATAAATAATCCCCCTGCCCTCACAAGGAGAGCAGGGGGATTACTTATTATATCATATATACACTAAGACCTACTACCACAAAGGAATTTTAATAGCCGAGGTTGTAATCTATCTAAAATATGATAGACTACTAGTGTTGACATTAATGTCAATAATACAGTTAAGAAATAACCCAATGTAGCTCCACTAGCCTCTGGATTAACGAATGGGAGACGTAGAATAAGAGCATGTACAAGGTAATTTATCAGTACGGCATGAGCCACATAAATAAAAAAGACATACCGATTTAAGCTCTTAAATTGCTCAAACAAATAAGGTCTTTTACTCTTAGCCTCATGACTTAGTATAAGAGCAGAACTAGCTCCCAAAAGAATATAGTATTTAGTCAAATAACCATGATATGCCCAAGAATTAGATAACGGTAAAAATAAGACTAATAATACCGTACTCACAAGAATGAGTTGCCTATAATCCCATACCAATTCAAGTGGATTAATTTTCTTCATTCCCAGAAAACCGCCTAAACTAAAAGTAAATACTGATACATTCCCCAGAATAGAAGGAAGTAAAGGAATATTGGCTAAAAAGAGAACTAGAAAAATAAGGAGAACCCACCCATTACTAACCCTGAGTAGACGATAGATAATCGGAGCTAAAAGCGTCAATATAATCAGCTCTCTCAAATACCACAGGGGATAATTTATCACATCATAGGTATAATAACCTAATACTTGCTTTAGGCTAGTTATCTTTAATGGATAGCTAATTTCTAGTCCTAATAAATACGATAACTTTGCCCATAGAAGAAGGGCAACAATCATTAACGTATTCCAAATAAAATATGGCAGAACAAGTCCTTTTACCTTCTTTTTCCATTCAGCTTTAATCAGTTCCTTCTTACTCCAATCCTTCTGAAAGAATGTATAATAACCTGATATAAAGAAGAATAATGGAACCGCAATAAGAGGTATTGCATGAGAACACAATTCCGAAATATACTTATAGCTCCACAAGATATGAGAGTCATTCCATACATCTGTTATCTCCATTTTTTGGATGACATCAGGTAGAGCATGTATGAATAGTACTCCTATAATTAAAGGGAAACGCAACATTGTAGCAACCTCTGAGAAGGAGCTTAATTGCTTCATTTTAGTTTGATTCATTCTGCAAAGTTAAATATTTCCGGCAAAGAGATTTAACACTGAAGAGGGAAGCTACATTGTTTAAGAGAGTGTCTTACAGAGAATTCATTTTGTTTTATCTAACTGTGAAGCAATAAATAATCCCCCTGCCCTCACAAGGAGAGCAGGGGGATTACTTATTATATATGTGAAGTGAATTACTTCTTACGGTTACCGTAACGGCTCATGAACTTATCCACACGACCAGCAGTATCGACAAGCTTAGCCTTACCTGTAAAGAATGGGTGAGACGTGCTTGAGATTTCAATCTTGATTAGTGGATACTCTACACCATCAACTTCGATGGTTTCCTTAGCAGCCATCGTAGAGCGTGTGATAAAGATATCGTCGTTAGACATATCCTTGAACACGACAGGACGATAGTTCTCTGGGTGAATACCTTGCTTCATATTGCTTGATATACTTTATTGGTTCAACAAAATTATTCAGCTACGAGAGAAGCACGGTGGAACGCTGTAGCTGTAAGCGTCTTGCTTGCACTGTGCAGATACTGAGCTACAGTTAGCTTATTGTCAATGAAGAAGAGCTGATCAAGGAGAGTGAAATCCTTGTAGTACTTCTTCAGAGCACCCTGAGCAATGTTCTCAATGAGGTTTTCTGGCTTACCAGCTTCACGTGCCTTTTCACGAGCAAGATTAAGTTCGCGCTCCTTGATTTCAGCAGGAACTTCATCTTCTGTAACAGCTACTGGGTTCATAGCAGCGATTTGCATCGCTACGTTCTTAGCCATTTGGTCTTCTAGAGGTTCGTTGAAAGCTACTACAGTAGCGATGAGGTTACCTGGGTGGATATAAGCCCAAGTAGCAGCACCCTTAACGAATTCGTAGATACCAAGCTCCATCTTTTCGCCAGATACACCACTACGTTCAGTGATGTGGTCTTGTACTGAGCGACCATCAGCCATAGGAGCAGCAAGCACTTCTTCCTTAGAAGCACCGCGCTTTTCTAGAGCGATAGCAAGCACAGCATCAGTAAGAGCAATAAACTCAGCACCCTTAGCTACGAAGTCAGTTTCGCACTTGATACCAACGACTACAGCGAAATCGCCAGCGCTAGCAGCACGTACACAACCTTCTTCAGCGTCACGGTCGCTACGCTTAGCAGCAAGAGCTTGACCACGCTTACGTAGCAGTTCGATAGCCTTGTCGAAGTCGCCAACAGCTTCTTCGAGAGCCTTCTTAACGTCCATCATACCAGCACCCGTTAGCTTACGGAGCTTAGCGATGTCTTGGATTGATACAGCCATTATAATGGTTCTATATTTATCAGTTATACTTATCCTCTCTGATTATTCAGCACTCTGCTTGTCTTCGCGACGTTCACGGCGACCACCACGCTTGTTAATGCGACGTGGTTCTTCTTCACCGTCTTCGCTGTCACCCTTACCACCTTCAGCCTTGCGTTCAGCTTGACCTTCAGCGATAGCAGCACATACAGCACCAATGATTAGGTCTACACCCTGAGTGCTGTCGTCGTTAGCTGGGATAACATAGTCGATGTCACGTGGGTCACTATTGGTGTCTACAATAGCGAACACAGGAATACCGAGGCGTACAGCCTCTGCTACTGCGATGTGCTCCTTCATAACGTCTACCACGAAGAGGGCAGATGGAAGGCGATTCATATCAGCGATAGAACCTAGAGTAAGCTCTAGCTTAGCACGCTGACGAGTAATCTGTAGCTTTTCGCGCTTTGAGAGGTTATCAAAAGTACCGTCTGCTGTCATCTTATCGATAGAAGCCATCTTCTTAACTGCCTTACGGATAGTAGGGAAGTTAGTAAGCATACCTCCTGGCCAGCGTTCAGTAACGTAAGGCATGTTTACGCTCTTAGCGAGCTCAGCAACACCTTCCTTTACTTGCTTCTTAGTAGCAACGAAGAGAATCTTCTTGCCACTCTTAGCCATTTGCTTAGCGATTTCAGCAGCTTCGTCAACCTTAGCAACTGTCTTATGTAGGTCGATAATGTGGATATCGTTACGCTCCATGAAGATATAAGGAGCCATAGCTGCATTCCACTTGCGAGTTAGGTGACCGAAGTGTGCACCTGCCTCGAGGAGTTGGTCAAATGATATTCTTGACATAATTGTTTTCGTTTACGTTCTGTAATGTATTTATAATACTTGCAATTAGGCGGTAGTAATCTAGGATTAATCGGCCTAATTTAGATACTAAACGCGAATAACAACTGGATAACCAATTATTAACGCTTAGAGAATTGGAAGCGCTTGCGTGCCTTTGGCTGACCTGGCTTCTTACGCTCTACAGAGCGAGAGTCGCGAGTCATGAAACCTTCTGCACGTAGTGCCTTCTTGTCTTCTGGGTTGATCTTTACTAGTGCGCGTGCGATAGCTAGACGAGCAGCTTCGCTCTGACCCTTGAAACCACCACCCTTAAGATTAATCTTAATATCATACTTTTCTACTACTTCGAGCGTGTTAAGTGGCTGACGCACGATGTACTGTAGAATAGATGAAGGGAAGTAAGTAGCGATGTCGCGCTTGTTAATCGTGATCTTACCTGAGCCGAGTGATACATACACGCGGGCTACAGCGGCCTTACGACGGCCAATAGCATTGATTAGTTCCATCTGTGAGTAATCTTACTTAAGCGTGTTAACATCTACGAACTTAGGTTGCTGAGCTTCATGCTTGTGCTCAGGACCATCGAATACATATAGGTTACCAAGAATCTTGTCACCAAGACGATTCTTAGGAAGCATACCCTTTACCACCTTACGGAAAAGACGGTCGCTACCCTTAGACTGAAGGAAGCGAGGGCTGAATGCACGCTGACCACCTGGGTAGCCAGAGAACTTGAGGTAAACACGGTCGTCCCACTTCTTTCCAGTGAGGACTACCTTTTCTGCATTGATTACGATAACGTTGTCACCGCAGTCAACGTGTGGCGTAAAGTTGGGCTTGTACTTTCCGCGAAGGAGTTTAGCAACCTTGGCGCATAGGCGACCTAGGCTCTGACCTTCAGCATCAACAACAACCCAATTCTTGCTAACAGTTGCCTTGTTTGCAGAAACGGTCTTGTAGCTTAAAGTGTCCATTTCTTGTTTGTTAGTTAATTAAATTAGTTAGACGAAGTACCCTCTAATTAGCTCATTCTTAGACACTAGAATAAGCCTAGAAGGCTCTTCAGGTACATTATTTGATATTTTTAGCTCTGCAAAGATAGTAATATTTACCCAATAATCAATACTTTAGTATGCACTAAG